>JBBIMC010000101.1:0-5129 GCA_037444605.1 Mycoplasmatota bacterium
AATATCTTCTGGACGAATACCTAAAACGACTTCTTTACCGACCATACCGTTGGAGCGGATGATTTCAAACTTGTCATTAGGAACCTTAATCTTATGATCGCCTGCAACAAAGAATTGGTCTTTGCCTACGGTACCACGAACGAAGTTCATAGGAGGTGTGCCGATAAAGCCTGCAACGAACATGTTGTTGGGGTTATCATAAATTTGTTTGGGTGCGCCCACTTGCATGATATAACCGTCTTTCATGACAACGATACGGCTTGCCATCGTCATCGCTTCAATCTGGTCATGGGTTACATAAATGGTTGTGGTTTCAATCTTATTGTGAAGTTTGATGAGTTCGCCTCTCATTTGAACACGAAGTTTTGCATCAAGGTTTGATAGAGGTTCGTCCATTAAGAAGACCTTTGCATTACGAACGATCGCACGACCGAGGGCAACACGCTGTCTTTGACCACCGGATAACGCTTTTGGCTTACGCTTTAAATATGGGGTTAACCCAAGAATTTCAGCAGCTTCTTGAACTTTTTCGTTGATGACATCTTTAGGCATCTTTCTTAATTTCAAACCAAATGCCATGTTGTCATAGACGCTCATATGTGGATAGAGCGCATAGGATTGGAACACCATCGCGATATTTCTATCTTTAGGTGCTTTATCGTTGACGAGTTCGTCATCGATATAAAGTTCGCCTGAAGTAATTTCTTCAAGACCAGCGATCATGCGAAGTGTGGTTGATTTTCCACATCCAGATGGACCGACGAAAACGATAAATTCTTTATCTCTGATGTCAAGGTTAAAATCGAAAACGGCTTGGACACCATTTGGATAAACTTTATTAATGTCTTTCAGTTTTAATGTTGCCATATGTATCTCCCTTTTTACGTATTATGGGTTTATTATAACAAGGTTATCTGCAAAAAAAAATGTGCACATTGCACACTTTTTAACCGATGAGATTATATATCAAATGCGCGTCAATAAACTTTCTAGGATCAAACCCTGTCATCTGCGTAAATTTATCTAATCGCTGGATTAAGGTGTTACGATGAATATAAAGTTTTTTTGCTGCGTGAATCATGTTCAAATTCGATTCGAAGTAAGTGAGAAGCGTTTCTAACATGACCTGATCATCATAAAACTTACGCAAAATAAACCGTTTAAAGGGGTCATCAATTTGATGACCCAAATAAGTCAAAATTCGTGCATTGTCAAGGAAATAATACGCACCAAAAGGTATCTTTTTTAAGATGGATATGATATAGTGATAGGCTTCTAGGCGTTCATGTTCTTGCAGATATGTGTGTGAAACGTACATTCTTAAATCAGTGAGTGTATCTGTCATGACGTTTAAAATGACATCTTCAAAGTACCCGTCAACATCCCCTGTAAAAAAGAATGCTACACCTTCATCTCTTTTTTTGATTTCAGTGATATGGATAAACTCCGAAAAGAGGGACACCAAAATTGTCTCATCTAACTTATCATGTGTCTTGGTTTCGATGATCAAAAACTTTAGCATCATAATCTCCTTATTAATCAATTTATATACCTAAATATTCACGCAGTTTATTGAGTCCTAAAATGACCGCTTGATCTTCTGTAAAATCGACTACAACACCAATGACTTGATTGCGCATGTTGATCACTGCACCACCTTTGACATATTGATCCACGGGGATATTGACATAATAGAAATCATTTTCTTCATCCTTATGGTTCAAAAGACCCATGAGCATGGAATTGTGAACCTGTTGATAATTGCTAATCATCATGATAGGCTCATTATCGAGAGGGACATAAGGAGAAAATAATAACTTTCTAATTCTAGCCACCGACACCTTGGTGTCAAAAATCAATTTCGCAAGACCTAAATCTTCATTGCGATTGAGCACTAAAGCCGTGTAAGCACGATTAGCAAAATCATAAATTTGTACCGTTAACGTCGCATTAGGAATATCCGTTGATACGACATCAAAGGAAGTGAGAACACGGAGTGAATCATCATAGATTTGATAAATAAATCCCGAACCCTCTTTTTCTTGAAGGAGAATGCCTAAATTATCACGTATTGTCGTCTTAACGATAACCATTCCAGGAATGGTGAAATTCGAGATTTCATTGATAAATCCATCAAAGTAAGTCTCATCCAAAATATCTTCATTAACATAAGCGTCGTATTGATTGGCGAGCAATTCCTCTGGAGATAATTCACGATTACACGACATCAACAGGAAAGATGCTAAAAACAATACGAAAATCATCATCATTTTCTTCATGTTCTCGCCTCCCGATATGAAAATTCATGCAATGTCAGAAATTCTTTGACTTCAGAAATCGGAATGATAAATGAGTAGTCTGCAATGTTGCTACCACCGGTAAAATTACCCGCAAATACGATTCCAATAAGTTCAAAATCATTGTTGATCGCACCACTGCCTGAAGACCCTGATTTTAAAGGTAGGTCAGCGATCATCACTTCGAAATCGATATTGATCACCGTTGAGGGTAAATCGATGGTCACATCACCATAATCGAGGAGGATACCAGTATTGATCGCGTTCGATTGACTTTCCGGATACCCGATCGTGGTGACATCAAGATTGATTTCATGATTTTCCGTAGCAAAAGGAATCGCTAAAACCCTGCTTAACCGTTTACGAATCCGAAGAACTGCAAGGTCATAATCACGATCTCCCACCATATATGTCGCTGGATATTGGTTATTTTGATAATCATATACTGTATACGTAGATTCACTCACGTTTTCATCATAGACGACGTGATTATTGGTCAAAATATAGAAATAAAGTGCATCATCATAAAACACGATCCCTGAACCTAAGGCGACCGAGGACTGATTGGAGGATAACCGTTTCACTTTGACAACACCTCTGACAATATTTTCCGAGATATGATTGAGAAAGCTAATTCGTTCTAAATAGGTTTCCTGATTTTCTTGTAAATGCTCTTCGTAATCTTGGTAGATTTCCTATCGTACAGGCATTCAATATGAAGAGCATGATGATGAATAAAAACAAAAGCGTCTTTTTCATGACACATCACCTTTAGTTTATTTTACGCTATTTACCTAAAATAAAAAAGATATTTGCCAAGTTTTGCAAATATCTTCGTTATTTTCGACAAGAAATTAACCGATTGAGCCTTCCATTTCAAGCTTAATCAACTGATTGAGTTCAATCGCATATTCCATCGGAAGTTCTTTGGCGAAGGGTTCAATGAAGCCCATGACAATCATTTCTGTCGCTTGTTCTTCGGTTAAACCACGGCTCATCAGATAGAAAAGTTGTTCTTCGGAAATCTTTGAAACCGTTGCTTCATGTTCCAAAAAGACATCGGAATTACGGACAGTATTTGTGGGAATCGTATCAGAGAATGAATAGTCATCAAGGATGATGGTATCACATTCAACATGGGCTTTAGCCCCTTTGGCCTTTTTGCCAAAATCGACTTTTCCACGATAATTCACCGACCCACCACCTCTAGAAATCGATTTTGAAATGATGGTTGACGTCGTATTGGGGGCGACATGAATCATTTTCGCTCCAGCATCTTGCGTTTGTCCCTTACCAGCAAAAGCGATGGAAATGGTCGTTCCTTTCGCATATTCGCCGAGAAGAATGCAAGATGGATATTTCATGTTCACATTGGAACCGATGTTGCCATCAATCCATTCCATATGACCATTCTCATAAACAAATGCACGCTTTGTCACGAGATTGATGACATTCGTTGACCAGTTCTGAATGGTTGTGTAACGACACGTTGCATCCTTGTGAACGACGATTTCAACGATCGCTGCGTGAAGTGAGTCTTTGGAATAGACAGGCGCTGTACATCCTTCGACATAATTCACATAAGCACCTTCGTCGACGATGATCAGTGTGCGCTCAAATTGACCCATTTGATCCGAGTTAATTCTGAAATAGGATTGTAAAGGTTTAGGCACTTTTACGCCTTTGGGAACATAGATAAATGACCCACCGCTCCAGACTGCACTGTTAAGGGCTGCGTATTTGTTGTCCGCGTATGGAATCACGGTTCCAAAATATTTTTTCACAAGTTCTGGATGCTCACGAAGTGCGGTATCCGTATCCACATAGATCACGCCAAGTGCTTCAAGTTCTTTTTGTGTATTATGGTAAACAACTTCACTTTCAAACTGTGTCGATACACCAGCAAGGAAGTTGCGTTCAGCTTCAGGAATCCCTAATTTTTCAAAGGTATCTTTGATTTCAGTAGGTACTTCGTCCCAACTAGTTTCTGCTTTTTCACTGGCTTTGATGAAATATGTGAATTCATCAAAATTAATAAACGATAAATCAGGTCCCCAGGTTGGATTCTTGAGTTCAACAAACTTGCGATAACTCTTTAAACGAAAATCCAACATCCAATCGGGTTCTTTTTTATGTTGACTAATGGTTCGAATAATCTCTTCATTGATGCCTTTACCTGTAGAGAATACAGTTTTAGAATCCGTATGCCAACCAAATTGATATTCACCTACAATCTGGTCTATTTTCTTTTTATTATCATCCATGGTATATACCCTCCTTAATTTTTAAAATCGCTTGTTCAGCCGCTTTCCATGCCAATGTCGCACATTTGACTCTTGCGGGAAATTGGGAGACATTTTGGTAGGCTAGCGCATCACCTTTTAGAATCTCTGGATTGTAAGGATACCCTTTGATCATCTCATAAAATTCTTTTATAATGGCTTCTGCATCGGCAGTTTTTTGATTCATCAACGTAACTGTCATCACACTTGCTGATGAACAACAAATTGAACATCCCGTCCCTTGATGTTTAACATCAACCACATGATCATCTTCAATTTTGACCTGTACGGTCATTTCATCCCCACATGAAGGATTATTCAAGTGGACCGTCATATAGCTGTTATCCGCGATAATGCCTTTGTTTTTGGGGCTTTTATAGTGTTCCATGATGAGTTGACGGTAGAGTTGTTCAATGTTCATAATATTCTCCTAAAAACCTAAAAAGAAGTCTCTTGCTGCTTTGACAGCATCGATGAATATATCTGCATCACGCAAGTCATTATAGACGTGAAATGATGCTCTTAATGTTGAGGTAACACCTAAAAATTG
>JBBIMC010000101.1:5144-5550 GCA_037444605.1 Mycoplasmatota bacterium
CACAATGATGACCTGCTCTAACACTTACTTTATATTGATCGAGCATGGTTGCGATATCATGTGGATGAACGGTATCCACATTAAAACATATCACCGGATTTTCTGCAGATGGGTTGTAAATCGTTATCCCCTCTAATTGTCTTAGTTTATTGAGGGTGTATTGATGAAGCATGTGTGTATGTGCATGCATCTGATCAAAGCCTAATTGGTTGATATAATCAATCGCTGCGGCAAGACCAATCGCACCACTGATCACTGGTGTGCCTGCTTCGAGTCGCATGGGTGCTTCTTTCCATGTGGCGGATTCTTTAGTGACTTGGTCGACCATTTCTCCACCATATTCAAATGGTTCAAGTTGATCGAGGAGATGTTTTTTCCCGTAGAGGACACCGACACCTGAAGGGCC
>JBBIMC010000102.1:0-5465 GCA_037444605.1 Mycoplasmatota bacterium
TGATGATTCTTTGCAATCACAGCGAACCGGATTTCCGTGAGCTATTTGAGAGATGGTTTTGATAAAATTCTTCCAGGCACTTTTTGTGGGACGTCGAGTTTAGTCCTTGCCCTTTCGGCAATCATTTTAAAAAGAGATTCGATCGTATTTCACTCGGTGGTTTATCTTGGTCTTTTAGGGGGATTATTGTCCATTTTCTATCCTGAATTTATTGGTCAAGGACCCACCTTCTTTTATCCTATGACCATCACAGCCATGATTCATCATACAATCATGGTGTACTTAGCATTTGTCATTATCGCTTTTGGGTATATCAAACCAAGCTTATCCAAATGGAAATATTTACCACTAGGTTTAAGTTTTTACATGTCCTATGGTTTATTTCTGATTACCGTTTTAGGTTACCAAGATGCCATGTACATTTATGAACCCATTCTTCCAGATACCTTTCTGAACTGGGCTGGCTTAGGTATCATTTGGTTTCCTGTTCATGCGATCTTTTTATGGGTTTGGGATCATTATTTAGTCAAGATCTTTCCGCTTGTACGTTACTAAGCGCCTCATTGAGGCGTTTTCTTATGAGATTGATTAAGTTTATACTATGATTGGGCTAGGAGGAATGTTCATGTATACGCAAATTCAACCTTTTTTACCCACCAAAGACTATGAAATCAGTAAGCAATTTTATCTTGATTTAGGATTTGAGATGATTTACGAAGATCACCAACTTTGTCTCTTTAAGAGAGATTCCATAAGTTTTTTTATTCAACGCGCCTTTGTGAAGGATTGGGCAGAGAATATGATGATTCAAACGTATCATTCAGATATCGATAGTTTATATCAAATAGTTGATGCAATCAAAGAAAACTACCCAATGATTAAAACAAAAGAACCATTTCAAGCAGCATATGGTTATACATTCCATCTACTTGATCCAGCGGGTGTATTATGGCATTTCACAAATCCCAACAAAAAATGAGTCCATGCGAACCATGGACTCATTCATTTTTAAATAAGCGATATTTTATTCGTGCTTAGGGCCGATCTTTTCGATACCTGTGATAATTTGATTCAAGATAATACCGACAAGCGCTGCGAAGCTCATGCCTGATAATCCAGTGGTTGACGTAAGGTTTAATACTGCACCACCAAGACCAATGACGAGCATCGTTGAGACGATGATTAAATTCTTCATGTTTCCTAAATCTGTGCGATCCTTAATCAAGATCTTAACACCATTAGCAGCAATCAAACCGTATAAGACAATCGTCATCCCACCGATGACTGCCCAAGGGATACTATTGATGAACGCTTGAATGTAACCGAAGAAGCCTAAGAGAATCGCGAAGATGGCAGCTAAACCTGTGACCCAAACCGAACCTACTTTGGTGATCGCAACCACACCGGTATTTTCACCATAGGTGGTGTTTGCAGGTCCACCGAGTGCTGCAGCAACAAAGGTTGCTAGACCATCACCGAGAAGTGTCTTATCTAGGCCTGGATCCGTGAGGAAGTCTCTTCCCGTAATTTCACCTAAAACGACGTGGTCTCCGATGTGTTCAGCAATCGTGACAAACGCGAGTGGAGCAAACATTAAGATCGCACCAAATTCGAACGTATAGGTTCCTACAAACGAGAAGTTGGGAAATTGGAAGAAACTTACACCTGCAAAAACATCTCTGAGATTAACAAGCCCGACGATGATTGAGGCAATATACCCTACGATAATCGCGATCAAGAAGGGAACGATACGGATAAAGCCTTTTGCTTTGGTCGATAAGATAACGACTGTGATAAAGGAAATAAACGCGACGAGAGTAACTTTCCAACCTTGTGAACCATCAAATCCCGCTGAACCCACTGCCACAGGTGCTAAGGTCATCCCGATAATGATAATCATTGGACCAATAACGACGGGTGGAAGAAGTTTTTTCAACCACGCACTACCGACAAAGCGGATGATGGTTGCGACAATCACATAAATCAAACCGACCACCATAAGCCCCATATACGCTGCAGCAGGACCTGCTGAACTCGCAACGGCTGCGCTAATCGCTGGGATATACGCAAAACTACTTCCTAAGTAAACGGGCACCTTTGCTTTGGTACATGCGATATAAATCAATGTACCGATCCCGCTTGCGACTAAAGCAACTCCGACATCAAGCCCCGTTAATAGGGGAACTAAGACGGTGGCACCAAACATTGCAAAGACATGCTGTAAGCTTAGGACGATCCAACTGCCTACCGATTTTGGCTTCTCTTGAATGCCAACAATCATACCATTTTCATTCATGTTTCTTCTCCTTGGATTTAATTTTTCAAGGCCTTCAGCAAAAAAGACACCCACAGGTGTCCTTCAAGCATAGGTATAGTGATGCAGATACCTTGTTATGCTCACGGGCATAGCTTAAAGGACCTTTACTGTTACAAGTATATCATGATTTTTTTAGAAAACAACCCCCAAAATATGTAAAAAAATGATATGATGAAATTGGTGATAACATGAAGGAAATAATGAACAGCGAACAACTCTCCAGAACCTTAAAGCGAATGACCCACGAGATTATCGAACGACATAATGATCTTAAGGACATTGTATTGGTGGGTATTATGAAAAAAGGTGTTCCTATCGCAGAGACACTCAAAGAAAATATGAAACGGTTTGCCGATATCGACATTCCTGTTTTTGCACTTGATATTCACGCATATCGCGATGATCTGGACAAAAGAATCAATCCACCTAAACAAGAACTTCCCATTCATGAAAAGCATGTCATTTTAGTGGATGATGTTCTTTACACAGGCCGTAGCGTCCGTGCCGCGATGGATGCATTATCAGATTACGGGAGACCAGAACAGATCGAACTCGCGATCGTGATTGATCGAGGTCATCGGGAACTCCCAATTCGTGCAGATTATATTGGAAAAAATATCCCAACGAGCAAGAATGAAAAAGTGATTGTGGATTATGAAAAAAAATGCGTCTATCTTGAGGAAAACAAATGAAGAAGAATATCTTAACTACCAACCAAATGATTTTAACACCTATTGAAGTGAGTGATGCAGAAGATATTTTTCATCACTTTAACGCGAAAATTACCACATTTATGTACCCCAAACCCGCATTAGTGATCGAAGATACGTTAAATTTTATCCATTATTCTCTTAAGCTTAGAGAAGAGGGAAAAGAAATCGTCTGGGTTGCAAGATTGAAAGACACAAAAGAATTTGTCGGATGTATGGGTCTTCATCAGATGAATACCCAAACCCCTGAATTAGGTATCTGGATTCAAGAAGGTATGTTTGGTAAACATTTAGGGCTAGAAGGTATGAGTGAAATCATCCTTTATGCAAGAAAGCATTTACCTCATGACTATTTAGTTTATCCTGTTGATCGTAGAAATATCGCCTCACGCAATATCCCTGAAACCCATGGAGGTATTATCAAAAAGGCTTATCAGAAGATCGGTGCTTCAGGAAATCATTTAGATATCATCGAGTATTGGATTTATCCAGAAACACCTACGGATTATCGTTTCCCTACCATATTGTTTCAGGGAGATTCCATCACAGATTGTGGGAGAAAGCGTCATGTATTTTATGATCTTGGGGATGGTTATGTCAATAAGATTATGCCCCAGTTACCCAATACAGTCATCCTCAATCGTGGCGTTAGCGGGGATCGCACCAATGAACTTTTACTCAGATGGCAAGATGATGTGATTCATTTGGAACCAGATATCCTATCATTACTTTGTGGCATCAATGATGTTTGGCACTTTTTCAAGTGGAATAAACCCACATCACCAGAAATCTTTGAAGCGAACTACCGGAAGTTGATTGAGTGGGTTAAACATGATTTGCCGAACACTCAAATGATATTGATTGAACCTTTTGGGTATCCGATTGGTGAACTAGAGCCCTCTTGGGAACCACTCATTGAAACATTACGTCAGATCGTTAAGCGACTTTCATTAGAGTATCAATTACCCCATATTCCCATGAATCAATACATGCAGGAGTGGAAGAAACACTATCCGATGGAAGATATACTTCCTGATGGTGTTCATCCCTCACCCCTCGGGCACGCACTTATGGCAAGTGTCATCAAAAAAACAATGCGTCAACTGTTGATGGAGTACCAACTTCGTCAATGTCATGAATAAACACGAACTTTTACCAAAAACAAAGGAGTGTGACACCATGCAAAGACCAAAAACAAAAGATGAATTGATCAAAATGAGTCAGGAAGGCTTTCATATCATTCAAGCCATCATTGACGATTTACCGGCAAGAGAACGTGTGAAAACCTATCACACGAAAGAAAGAGATAAGAACTTAAGAGACATTCTTTTTCACTTGCACGCCTGGCATAGACTTCTTTTGAAATGGTTTCAAATCGATGCTGAAGGGGGGCATCCTGTGCTACCTGAACTGGGGTATACCTGGGAACATCTCGATGAGCTCAACCATGAGTTTTGGCTTGAAGGGCAACAACATCCCTTTATGGATGCACTTGAACTCTTTGAAAATTCACATCATACCTGTATGGAATTCATTCAATCGTTGAGTGAAGAAGCGATCCTCACTCCTCATGCATTTAAGTTTTCTAAAAACCCAGTCATGGGTTTACTTGATGGGTGTATGGCGGATCATTACCATTGGGCAATTGAACAAATTAAGTTAAATCATCCGATCAAGAGCGAGTAAATCACTCGCTTTTTTTCTCCCCCGATATTCCCTTCACAATCACAAAAAATCGTTGATAAACCAGGGGAAAACTGTTGACAATTTTCATTGAATATAGTAATATGACATAGGTACATGTTTTATCCACGCATAGCCCTTAAATTCAAATACACGAATATAAGGAGAATATTGAATGAAAACTTTTATGGCAAACGCACAAACGATCACACGCAAGTGGTACGTTGTCGATGCAGAAGGCAAGACCTTGGGTCGCTTAGCGACACAAGTCGCATCTGTATTACGCGGTAAGCATAAACCCACCTACACTCCTCATGTAGATTGTGGCGATTATGTCATCGTAGTCAATGCAGACAAAATTGAATTAACAGGTAAAAAATGGAATCAGAAGCTGTACTACAGCCATTCTGGTTACAACGGCGGTCTATATCAAACCGTAGCGAAAGACGTGATGGCTAAATTTCCAACACGTATGGTTGAAAAAGCGATTGTTGGTATGTTACCACATACTCGTTTAGGTGAGCAAATGGCGAATAAGTTATTCGTTTATGCAGGTCCCGAACACAAACATCAAGCACAACAACCAGAAACATTGGAGGTATAATGCATCATGGCAAAAGAAAAAGTACAGTTCTTAGGCACCGGTCGTCGTAAGAGTTCAGTTGCAAGAGTAATTCTCACTCACGGAAAAGGTCAATTCTTGATCAATGGACGTGAATTTGAAGAATACATTCCTTCAGCAGCCGTTCGTTTAG
>JBBIMC010000103.1:0-2619 GCA_037444605.1 Mycoplasmatota bacterium
AATGGTATGCAAGTCCATATCTTACCAAAAGAAGATCCCTATTACTCAACCTATGTTGAGTTATCCATTCCTTTTGGTGCGCTTGATGTGAACTATAAAGTCAATCAAGAAGCATTTAAAACTCCCTATGGCACAGCTCACTTTTTGGAGCATAAAGTTTTCGCGATGCCAGAAGGGGATGCGTTTATCCATTTTTCAAAACTTGGTGTCGATGCCAATGCGATGACATCTTACAATCAAACCTCATATCTATTCATGGCAACAGAACGTGTGATGGAAGCATTGGATTATCTTTTACAAATGATCGATACTCCTTATTACACGCAAGAAAATGTAAATAATGAAAAACCGATTATCGCTGAAGAACTCAAGATGTATTTGGATGATCCGCATGTCGCCATTCAAAATCAAATGATGGAGAACCTTTATCATAAGCATCCGCTTCGAGTGGATATTGGTGGGACACTAGAATCAATTGAAAAGATTGATGAAAATATTTTAATGCACGTGTATCAATCTTTTTATCAACAAAAAAATCGTTTGATTACGATCGCAGGAAAAGTTGATGTCAAGGAAATCAAACGTTATTTTGAAGACTATGATCAGAAGCATCAAGCACCTAAAGTGTCCGTTAGGACGATATATCCGAAAGAACCTAAAAGGGTCGTTCAACGAACGATGACAGTGAAGAAACCGATCAGTATGGATCAGCTTATGATCGGGTTCAAATTGGATGTGAAGAAACGCAGTCCAAAAGAACAAATCAAGCATGAAACCGCGATGTCGATGTTGCTTAACATTCTATTTAGTCCTTCTTCACCGATTCACGAAAAATTACTGAATGAAAAATTGATCAATCAAAGCTTCTCTGTGAGTCACAATGCAGAAAAATATGCCGAAAATGTCATCTTTTATGCGGAATCAAAAAAGGTCTATAAGCTAAAAAAGACACTGCTCGATTACTTGTTTAATCAATCGATACATGACTTGATCCCTGATGCGTTCGATCGTGTGCAACGCGCGTATTTAGGACAATTTGTGTTCGCATTGAATAATTTGGAGTATAAATCATATATATATGGAAAATATTACCATTTAGGTGTGAGCTTATTTGATGTCGTGGATCTTGTGAAAGAGGTCACGCTTGAAGATGTCAAACAAACCCTTCATCTGATGTCTAGTAAGTATATGGCAATACTCATCTACAAAAAAGCCTAATGAAGGCTTTTTTTATGCAATGAAACAGCTAGTCTTTCATAAATCAACTTCATTTGATCATTTATCGTTCTCGATGTGAAATGCCTTAAAAACTGAAGATTCATTTCTTGAATGTCCATTTTGATTTAACACATAAGATTCCTATAATTAAGAAAAAGGAGAAACGATATGTTAAATCAAGTGATATTAATCGGACGACTTGCGCAGGATCCGGAGAGTCGTATTCTTGAAGATGGACGGAAAGTATGTTACATCAATTTAGCTGTTCAGAGAAGCTTTAAAAATGTAGATGGGCAATATGATACAGACTTTATCAGAATCACTGTATGGGAAGGGTTAGCAACCGCGATTGAAAACTATGCGTTCAAAGGTGTGATGCTCGCGATTAAAGCACGAATTCAAACTTGGAAATATGAATTACCTGATGAAAGAAAGCTAACCATGCTGGAGGTTATTGCAGAGCGGATTACTTATTTAACATCCTCAACAAAAGCGGAACTACGTTCCGATGAAGAAAGTTCAGAAAAATGAACTTTTTTTATTGACAACGTATACTATGCATTGTATAATATTATCGAAAACAAAGTATTGTGAGGTATATGATGAGAGAGCAAGTTAAAAAAGGCGTGTTAGAGATTTTCGTTCTCGCCATGCTCACCCGTGGTGACTCGTACGGTTATAAAATTGTAAGTGACCTGTCCCAGTACATCGAAATCACTGAATCCACACTTTATCCAATCTTAAGGCGGTTGGAAAAAAGTGATGAACTCAAGACATATAATGTGCTGTTTCAAGGTCGCAATCGAAAATATTATATGATTACGAGTAAGGGAAAAAAGAAGATTGATGACTTCTTAGACGAATGGGAAGACATTCGAAAAATTTATGAGATATTGATGAAATGAGCGTGTGCGTATGAAAACATGGTTAAAAGATTTAGAAAAAGCATTAAAAAGAAAATTCTATCAAGAAGAAGTCGATGATATCGTCAGCTACTATGAAGAAATGATTAATGAACGCCTATCTTCCGGTGAATCACTTGATCAGATCTTATCGAGTTATGATATTCAAAAAATTGTCATTGATATGACACCTGAAGTGTTGATGAAACGTGAGAATGATTCCTATCGTAAAATCTCAAAATCAACAAAACAGCTGCTGATCTTATTGATAGGAAGTCCAATCTTATTTCCACTCGCAGTATTCTATCTTTCCATTATGATCTTTGTGTTCTCGATGATCATGACTTCGTTTATCGTTTTAGGTAGTTCATTGGTTGGATTTATAGGGTTTATCGTTCAATTGTCAACCGCAGAGCTTTCTCTTGGATCGATGATTGGTATGATTGGCTTTGCATTAGTTGTCTTTAGTTTAATGGCGATCTTCGCACTTTTTTTACTT
>JBBIMC010000103.1:2655-5456 GCA_037444605.1 Mycoplasmatota bacterium
ACTGGTTCTCAAAACTAGCGTATCGAATAGGTGAGGAAAAATGAAAGTATTTTCAAGAGTTTTAGGCGTAGTGCTTATTGTTGGGATGGTCATGGTCATCGCATCATTCTTTATGGGGTCAAATTTTGCAGAAGTTACAGGATTTTTCAATGATGAGGAATCATACTCTGATGTGATGACCATTGATGTTATCGATCCGATTGATACATTGATCATCGATGTTGAAACAAGACATCTCATCTTTCATGAAAGTCTTGATGATCAGATGCATATCATGTATCGTGAACATGAGACGAAAGATGAATGGGTCTTCAATGATGAGGTTTCAGGGACTTATGAAATCACTCAAGATGAAAAACAACCCTTCTGGAGCTGGTTCAATTTCACTTTCGTGAATGATGAATATCGCGAAGTCAACATTTATATCCCTAGCGATTGGATGATGACGCTCACTCTTTCATCGAGTGTGGGTGATATCAAACTCAGTTATGAAGTAGAACGTAGTTTTGGAGTAATGGATTTGTCAACAGACACCGGATCAATCATATTGAAAAATGTCCATGCCAACTCACTTGAAGCAGATTGTGAGACTGGCGATGTAAGTTTAGTTAATCTAAACATAGAAGGTGACATCAAGGTGACAAATTCAACTGGTAATATCGGTTTTGAAAATGTCGTTGCTCAAGATACTGATCTATCCACTTCTACAGGTAGAATTACCTTAGAAAGCATCGAATTATCTTCGTTAGATGCTCATGTATCCACCGGTCGTATTGTGATGAATCAAGGTACCATCGATGAGAATTGTGTGCTTCATTCAGACACAGGATCGATTACACTGACTTTAGTAGAAGCCGCAGGATTCAATATCGATTCGTCCACCGGGGATGTGACACTCAATGTTGCTGAGCTTTCCCTCTATCGTTATGATTTAGAAACGGATACTGGAACCATCAGAATTGATGGTATGAGTCAAGGAAATGAGCATCAAACATCCACTGGATCCATCTTAATTGCCGTATCGGTTAACACAGGTAATATCACCATTAATGTACAGGATTAATCCTGTACTTTTTTTATCATCAAAGGATGTTTTCGTGCTCACACGTCAAAAATATGCTACAATGAAAAAAGGAGATGATAATATGACGATCAATTTTAAAGAAGAAGTACTAAAAAGAAAAGACGAGATTATTTTAGATTTACAAAACCTCATCAAAATCAATTCAGAAATGACGACATTTGATCCCAAGCGAAAAGGGGCACCTTTTGGTGAAGGTACCAAAGAAGCACTCGATTTTATGCTTTCACTAGGTGAACGAGATGGCTTTCAAACCGTCAATCTTGATGGTTACGCTGGGCATATTGAATATGGCACACAAAAAGAATTTGTCGGAATGATCGGTCATCTTGATGTCGTTCCAGCGGGTTCAGGTTGGACATATCCTCCCTATGGAGGAGAAATCCATGACAACAAAATGTATGGTCGTGGTACAGAAGATGACAAAGGTCCAACGATTGCTGCCTATTATGCTTTAAAAATACTAAAAGAACTCGGTGTTCCTCTATCGAAACGTATAAAACTTATCCTAGGAAACGACGAAGAAACTGCGTGGCGTTGTGTGAGACATTATTTCAGTGTTTATCCTGAAACACCTGTTGCAGGCTTCATTCCAGATGCAGATTTCCCCTTAATCTACGCTGAAAAAGGTATTTCCCGTATCTTTGTTGAAGGGAAATTCTCATCAAAAGACGTCCTTTCTTTCCAAGGTGGTTTGCGTGATAACATGGTTCCAGATCAAGCGACTGCGAATCTTTCAAAAACCAAACCATTTGATCAATTATTCTCATCATTCATGCAACAACATCAGTATCAAGGAGAATGTCTCGACCAAGGTGATCATTATCAAGTGACCATCATCGGTAAGAGTGCTCATGGCTCAACGCCTCAATATGGTGAAAATGCGATTGATCGTATGATTGCATTCCTCATCTCTACAGGAATTAAACATCCATTATTTGATCTCTATCAAACCTATTTGATTGATGATTACCACGGCGTAAAACTCGGTTTGAACTATCTTGATGAAGAAATGGGACCCCTTACCAATAACGTGGGTGTCTTAACCATTAATCAAGGTGTTTATCGCATTCAATTGAACCTTCGTTATCCTAATGGTGTCAATTTTGATGATGTGGTCAACACACTCAAACAACGTTTTGAACCTTATCAAGCATCAATTACTGTCGATAAGCATGATCTTCTGCTCTATAAAGATCCCAATTCTGAACTGATTAAAACACTTATGGGTGTTTATATTAAGCATACGGGTGACAAAGATGCGAAACCGATTAACATCGGAGGTGGAACATTCGCCAGAGCGATGCCAAATAGTGTTGCATTCGGACCTCATTTCTTGAATAAACCCACCTTTATTCACCAACGAAATGAGTTTATTGATCTAGATGATTTTATTCTCGCGACCATCATTTATACCGAAGCCCTTTACGAACTCGCGAAATAGGAGGTCTCATGAAACCTTATCTTGATTTATGTCGATATGTCATGGATGGCACAGATAAAATGGATCGAACAAAAACGGGAACTAAAAGTGTTTTTGGTTATCAAATGCGCTTTAACCTCGCTGAAGGATTCCCGCTTTTAACGACGAAAAAGGTGCATTTAAAATCGATTATCCATGAACTTTTATGGTTCATCAAAGGGGATACAAACATCAAATATTTGGTGGATCATGATGTGCGCATTTGGAATGAATGGCCTTATGAAGCCTTCAAAAAGA
>JBBIMC010000104.1:0-5445 GCA_037444605.1 Mycoplasmatota bacterium
AAACGAATGTGTATATCGTCGATTCAAAAACCACCTCAGCGGGTTTAGGATTGCTCGTGAAAAAAGCCGTTGAACTACGCAAAGAAGGTTTAACAGCACAAGAGATTAAGAACCGGCTCGATCATATGGTCCCACGCATCAAAACCTATTATATGATCAGTGATCTAGAACTCTTATATCAAGGACTGAGATTAAAAAAGATTCAGTATCAACTCGGTAAATTGCTCAATATGAAGCCACTCATCACTTTGGTCAATGATCAAGTGACGACGATTAGTCGTCCTTTAGGCAAATTAGACAAAACGATTCACGCCATGTTTAAACAAGTCAAAAAGGATTTGAAACATCATCAGATTGAGGATCTCATCGTGACTCACTCCGTGGATTCCACGTGTTTGGCTAAACTTGAAAAAGAAATGAATCTGCTTAATCCCTCATCCTTGATGATTTCAACGATTGGGTGTGTCTTAGGGTGTCAAGTAGGTGAAGGAGCCATTGGCATTGCCTATTTGGAGCCAAAACATGACACCAAATAAAAAACAGAAAATCATTTTTTATCTGAGTGTTTTCTGGGTAATCGTCATTTTTACGAATTCATTACTTCCTGGAGATGTCTCTTCCGCACAGAGCGGTTTTGTTACCAACTTAGTCTCAGAATTCTTTTCTCTCTTTGGTGTAACTTTAGAGGGTGAGGTCTCTCCTCACTTATCCGAAGTCTTGCACACTTTACTGAGTTTATGATCTTGGGATTCCTATGGATGCTTTATATCATAGGTTTCGAAAAGGAAAGAGGATACTTGATCGTTTGGGTGAGTGGCTTGGGGATTGCTTTAATCGATGAAATCATCCAAATCTTTGTTCCTGGTCGTGCCTTTCAAATTTCTGATCTCTTGATCGATGGACTTGGCATCATCATCGGAACACTGATCGTCATCTTTATCCCATTTATACGTAAGTGACTTGTAGAAACAAAGTAAACGTGTTACAATACACATGAACAGCAATGAAGAGGAAAAACGTTACATACCCCCTTTAAAGAGACAGATTGGTTGGTGAAAAATCTGAAGGATATGTAAGGGAAGTCGCCTTGGAGCTGATGATCTGAACTAAAAGTAAGAACATCCGACATTCCGCGTTAAGGAGTTTGAGGGCTAGAGTTTTCTCTAGAACTAAGGTGGTACCGCGTAATTATACGTCCTTAGATTGTAAGGGCGTTTTTATTTTATATCGAGGTGATATGATGAAATCATTAGAAACCAAACGGATGATCTTAAGAGCACTTTCCTTGGATGATCTAGAAGAATTTAATCGTTATGCAAAAAAGCCCCATATTGGACCGATGGCGGGGTTGGCTCCTCACACCTCTATAGAAGAATCACGGGCAATTTTAAACATGATGATCAAAGAAAATGAAGTCTGGGGAATCACGATTAAACCTTCAAAGAAAATTGTGGGAACGATTGGACTGCACGTGAGAAACTTTGATAACGCGATGCTCAATCAAAAAGAAGTGGGCTATGTGATCGATGATGTCTACTGGGGTCAAGGGTATATGGTGGAAGCCGTGCATGCAGTCTTAAGTTATGCATTCAATGAGCTTGAACTGACCAAAGTCCTCTGTGGGCATGCAAAAAATAACTTACAGAGTAAGCGAGTGATCGAAAAATGTGGGTTTATCCCCACTGGTATTGATGTAAGAGATCACTTTGATGGAACAAGAATTGATATTCAAATGTATGAAATGACCTATACACATTATAAGGAGTTAAACCAATGACAAAACTAGCAACGAAATATGATTTTAAAGAAGTTGAAGAAGGACGTTATCAAACCTGGCTTGATCAGGGTTATTTTAAGAGTGGTGACTTAAATAAGAATCCCTTTACGATCGTGATTCCACCTCCCAATGTCACCGGGAAATTGCACTTAGGACATGCTTGGGACAATACGCTTCAAGATATCATCATCAGACGTAAACGGATGCAAGGCTTTGATGCCCTATATTTACCTGGCATGGACCATGCCGGGATTGCTACGCAAGCCAAAGTCGATGAACGTTTGAAGATGCAAGGCCTTTCCCGCTATGATTTAGGCAGAGAAGGTTTCTTAAAACAAGCTTGGGATTGGAAAGATGAGTATTCCTCGCATATCCGTAAACAATGGGCTGCGTTAGGGAACTCTCTTGATTATTCCAAAGAGCGTTTTACCTTGGATGATGACCTTAATAAAGCGGTCAATCACGTGTTTATTACCCTTTATCGAAAGGGTTATATCTACCGTGGTCACCGCATTATCAACTGGGATGTTGAAGCGAAAACGGCGCTTTCTAATATCGAAGTTGAACACGAAGAAACTCAAGGAAAACTCTATTATTTCCGTTATCCCTTCGTCGAAGGTAATGGATACATGGTGATTGCTACCACACGTCCTGAAACGATGTTTGCAGATCAAGCTTTGATGGTTCATCCTGAAGATCAACGCTACACCAAGTATGTAGGCAAAAAAGTCTATATCCCTGGAACAAAGGTTCAAATACCGATCATTACCGATAGTTATGTCGATATGAGCTTTGGTTCTGGTGTCGTTAAAGTCACCCCTGCCCATGATGCCAATGACTTTGAAGTCGGTAAACGTCATCATTTGGCGATGCCATTATGTATGCATGATGATGGCACGATGAACAAACTTGCCTTTCAATATGAAGGGTTAGATCGTTTTATCTGCCGTGAACAACTCATTAAAGACTTAAAAGCACTTGATCTTGTTGAAAAGATTGAAGATTATACGAATAACTTAGGGTATTCTGAACGTACGGGTGTTGTCGTTGAACCAAGATTATCGCTTCAATGGTTTGTTCGGATGGATGAACTTGCCAAGATTTCTTTGGAACGCTCTGAAACTGAATTTGTTCCCGCTCGCTTCAAGAAGATCTTCGTCAATTGGATGACTGATATTCAAGATTGGTGTATTTCTCGTCAGCTCTGGTGGGGGCACCGTATTCCTGCCTGGTATAAGGGAGAAGAGGTTAAAGTTCAAGTCGAATGTCCAGGTGAAGGTTGGATTCAAGATGAAGACGTCTTAGATACTTGGTTCTCATCCGCATTATGGCCTTTTTCTACCCTGGGTTGGCCTAATATCTCTGAAGATTATAAGCGTTATTATCCAACCGATGTCTTAGTCACCGGATATGATATCATTTTCTTCTGGGTCGCAAGAATGATCTTCCAAGGATTAGAATTTACGGGCATTGATCCTTTCAATCAAGTTCTTATTCACGGACTCATCCGTGATAAAGAAGGACGAAAGATGAGTAAATCATTAGGGAATGGTGTGGATCCGATGGATGTCATCAGAAAATATGGCGTTGATGCACTTCGCTACTTCCTATCGACCAATTCAGCGCCTGGTGCGGACCTACGCTATGAAGAAGAAAAAGTAGAGTCCTCTTGGAACTTTATCAATAAGCTTTGGAACATCACCCGCTTTATCACGATGAATATCGATGATTTATCGGTTGAAATCGATCATGATCATCTCTCCTTAATGGACCGTTATATCCTCTCTCGTCTCCATGAAGTGATTCTAGAAGCCGACCGCAACTATGAAAACTATGAATTTGGTGAAGCCTCACGCGGCCTTTATAACTTCATTTGGGATGAATTTGCTGCCTGGTACGTCGAATTTGCCAAACTCAGTCTCCAACAGGAAACATCTCGTAAAAATACCCAAGCCGTTTTACTTTATGTTTTACGTGCCGTCTTAAAGATGATGCATCCTTTCATTCCCTTCGTTACTGAAAAACTCTTCTTAGAAATTAGCGAAGAACCTTCGATCATGATCTCCTCATGGCCTAAAGCAGGCATGATTGATCTTGAAGCGATCGAACAGTTTAGAGAGTTGATGGATGCGATTGTCAAGGTCAGAAATCTACGGGCTGAAAATCAAGTCGCGCCTTCGAAACCTTTATCGATCCATTTAGTCATCGATGATGAAACCTATTTATCTATCATGCAAGAACAAGGCATTTACTTTGAAAAGTTCTTAAATACCGATCGTCTGATCATCGAACAAGCGCTATCGACAACCAAAGAAACCATTCTACTCGTGGGGTCAAAGATTCAAACGTTTGTCATCAAATCAGGCATTATCGATCCTGAAAAAGAAAAAGATGCGCTTTTAAAACAAAAAGATGTCTTAGAAGCCGAAATCAGACGCAGTGAAAACATTTTAAACAATCCGAACTTCGTGGCGCGTGCCCCTGAAGCGAAGCTCGCTCAAGAAAAGGAGAAATACCAATCCTACCAGAAGCAGTACGAAATGGTGATTGAAAAGCTTAAATCGTATGTTTAGTACCATTACTGAAGCCATTAACTGGATTGAAGTTCAAGTTAAGTTTAAACCCAAAACCGATTTAGTTCGGATGAATGAAGCCTATAAGATGTTAGGCGTTGATTTATCAGGCATTAAAAAGATTCATGTCGCAGGCACCAATGGAAAAGGGTCTGTCTGCAGTTATTTATCGCATATCTTAATGAAAGCTGGCCATAAGGTGGGGACCTTTACCTCACCTTATTTGGTGCGTTTTAATGAGCGGATTCGCTTTAATATGCAAGAAATTGATGACGATGAGCTTCTTGAACTGATCAATATCATCTACACTTTTAATGAGAGTTTTGCAAAAACCTATGGGGAACATCTATCCTTCTTTGAACTCTTGACCTTGATGTCCATACTTTATTTTAAGCATAAAGAAGTCGATGTCATGATCATGGAAGTCGGTTTAGGGGGACTACTCGATGCCACAAACATCTTAAACTATGACTTATCACTGATTGTTTCCATTGGTTTTGACCATATGAAACAACTAGGAAATACGTTAGAATCGATTGCCATGAATAAATTGGGGATTGTCAAAGAAGGCAATCATTTAATCACGACCGTTGACCCAAGCCTACATGACTACTTTAAGAAGAGCATCCTAGAGAAGAAAGCAACCGCTGAATATTTAACATTAAGTGATGTCAAAGTCATCAGTGATGATCCTTTAATGATTGAATACTTAGGCGAAGCCTATAAGATATCGCTTAAAGGTTCTTATCAAGTCTTGAATGCGTTACTATCGATTCGAGCGATTCATTATTTATTTCCAGAGATTACTAATGATCAGATACGAAAGGGATTATCCTCAACCCTCTGGCAAGGCCGCCTAGAAGAAATCGATTACCATGTTTTTATTGACGGCGCACATAACACGCATGCGATTGATGCCTTAATTGATACCGCGAAGACGACCTTTAGAGATAAGAAGATTTGGGTCTTATTTTCCGCCTTGGGGGATAAAGATATTCCAGGGATGCTTTCTCGCATCAAGACCTTCAGTGAAAAGATTGTCGTCACTTCGTTTCCTGATCCCCGCTTTGTTGATTTAAAACCACTGATCGGTGA
>JBBIMC010000105.1:0-2133 GCA_037444605.1 Mycoplasmatota bacterium
CCTTCGTTGAGACACTGTATTTCCCAAGATATTTAGATCCGAAGTGATCTTTAATGTAGGTTTGTGCTTCTTGGATGAAGGGCTCTGCTAAGCGATTGGAATCCGTACGCATATATGTGATGAGCCCTACACGTTCACCCTCAATATCAATCCCTTCATATAAGGCTTGCGCCACCATCATGGCACGTGTCGCACTCATACCAAGTTGATTAATCGCATCCTGCTGTAAGGTTGAAGTAATAAACGGTGCTTTAGCATTCCGCTTGGATTCTTTGGTTTGAATATCACTCACGACAAATGGATTTACGGATTCTTTGACAATGAGTTCAGCTTCTTCTTTCGTTAATCTTTTCTTCTCTGGGATGATATAATCCGCTTTTAAATGAGAAAAATGAGCTTCAATTTCATAATAGGTTTCGGGAATAAAAGCTTCGATTTCCTTCTCCAAGTCAACGATGAGCTTAAGTGCTACCGATTGAACGCGGCCAGCAGATTTCGATTTGATCTTATTTTGAAGTAATTTGGATAACTTAAAGCCAATGATACGATCCAAGATTCTTCTGGCCTCCTGGGAGTAAACCAAATGTTGATCGATGGGTCTTGGATGATGTAAAGCCTCGAGAATCGCAGGCTTGGTGATTTCTCTAAAAACGATACGATTATTATCTTCAGCATTGAGTCCTAACAATTCCGATAAGTGCCATGCGATAGCTTCACCTTCACGGTCAGGGTCAGTCGCAATCAACACATCTCTTCCCTTCGCTTTTTGGACTAATTCCTTCACAAGGGCTTGTTTACCACTGATGATTGTATAATTGGGTTTGAAGTGATTATTGATCTCCAATCCTAATCCCTCAGGTCCTGAAGTAGCAAGATCTCGCACGTGTCCTTTTGAAGACAAAACAAGCACGTCGCTTCCGACATAACTTGCAATAGTTTTCGATTTAGATGGTGATTCGACGATGATGAGTTTCTTTGACATGCTATCACTCCTATTTCCATATCAATTATAGTGTAACGATTTCATTTGTCAAGTCAAAAGTTTATGGCTTCTTCCTATATATATTAAAGAATATATATCTTTTTTTCACCTTAATATTATGTTAATTTTTCGACAATTACTTCTTTCTAAATAAAAAAGAAATGTCACTTGGACATCTCTTCATCCTCAAAATTCATGGACAATTGCTCACCTCTGAGCATCGATTTGATCGGTTCATACGTTCTTCTATGAATGGGGGTAATGCCATAAGTTTTCAATGCTTGAAGATGTTCTTTTGTTCCATACCCCATATGATTCTTAAATCCATATTCTGGAAAGAGTTTATCCATTTCAAGCATGTACTGATCTCTTGTTGTTTTCGCGATGATGGATGCCGCAGCGATGGAGACAGATTTTTGATCCCCTTTGATGATCGACTCCATGGGTGTGTCAATTTCCATCGGCATCGCATCCGTTAGTATATAGTCAGGTTTAATCTTTAACGTAGAGAGTGCGGATAACATCGCTTCTCGACTTGCTCGATAAATATTGATCAGGTCAATTTCTTCTACCGATGAAATCCCTATACCAATCGCAAGTGCCTGTTCTTTAATTTCGACTAAGGCAAGTTCTCTTTGCCGTGGCGATAATTTCTTTGAATCATTAACATAGGTGAATTTCGCATCTTTTTTCAAAATGACCGCAGCTGCGACGACAGGTCCAGCTAATGGTCCACGTCCCGCTTCATCCACACCAGCAATAAAGCGAATCCCCTTTTCATAAAGAGCCTTTTCAATTTCATACATCTTAGAGTCGGTCAAAGGTAAGTCCTCCTAATTGGCGACCTCTGATGTCTGTTAAGATGATTTGATAGACGCGTTGATAGTCAATCTCGCCACCTTTAATTAAACAACCCCTTGACTTACCAATCGTATCAAGCATCTCCACATAAGATAGGTCACGCGTTAAACCATAGCGTTCATAAAGACGATCGGGATAGTGCTCTTTAAGAAATTCCAATGCATAATGAACGACATCATCTTCGGGTAAAATCTTATCTTTAATTGCCCCAGTAATCGCCAAATGATAACCTACTTTAGGATCTTCAAATTTTGGCCAAAGCACACCAGGAGTATCAAGAAGTTCAAAGT
>JBBIMC010000105.1:2145-5432 GCA_037444605.1 Mycoplasmatota bacterium
GATCCATTGTTGACTCTTGGTCACTCCGGGGGTATTAGCTGTTTTGGTGGCCGATGATTTTGATATTTGGTTGATCAAAGTCGATTTGCCTACGTTAGGAATCCCTAAGATCATGGTTCGCAATGCTCGTTTTTGGAGACCTTTAGATTTTTCTCTTGCCAGTTTTTCTTTTAAAACTTCTTCTGCTAAGGGACGAATCTTTTGAACGTTTTTCCCCGTTTGTGCATCCATTAATAGTGTGGTATAACCTAAGTTTTGATAATATTTACGAAACACTGATGTCATATGATCATCCGCGAGATCCATCTTATTTAATAATAGGATTAAAGGCTTATGCTGGATAATCTTGTAAAGTTCAGGGTTCATAGAAGATAAGGGGAGTCTCGCATCGAGTAAAACGAACACGATATCCATAAGTTTGATTCGTTCTTTGATTTCTTTAAGCGATTTAAACATGTGGCCAGGAAACCATTGGATTTGTTTAATCATGAGAGTCCCCCTAGTGGCCATAAGCGATAAATGGCTTTTCCTACGATATCTTTTTCAAAGAGTGCACCAAAGCTTCGTGTGTCATAAGAGGCTGGAAATAGTCCATAGCCATTGGCATTATCCCCAAAGGCGAAATAACGCCCTTCCTTAACACGTCCATTTTCCAAACCTTCAAGCATGATTTCTCTTTGACCATTGGTGACATAATAAGGTTCATCGGTCGGTGCGATGATCACTGTGCCATTGATTTCAATTTCAAAACTTGCTGTATTCTCATCATAATTCACAAAACGTAGTTGATCTCCAGGGACTGCATAAATACGTTTAACGAAGAAAATTTCATCATGAACTGTATCAATCAAGCCATGATTATCGCGTTCAATAAACATCGATGATGGCACGAGGGGATAACTATCTTCCGTAATCCTTATAATAATGATATCTCCACGCTCTGGTTCATATTGAAAATGATAGACCAAAATACGGTCATTTTCGGAGAGTGTGGGCATCATCGAACTATGTTGGACATCAGAGGGTAAGATGAAAAACATAAACACCATGAAAATCCCCATCAGACTGACCGACAAAAACGTCAACCAATCAAGAATTTCAAAACGATACTTTGCCCAAGATCCATGAGTGATATCCCGATCATGTTTACCTTCTTTAATGGAAAGGACCACGGATAAAAGCGAAAAAATCGTGGCGATGACAAATCCTGACATGCCCCACGATAACGCGAGTTTAGACACATTCAATGCATAAAGGATGATGGTGGTCATCATGAAAATCACGGTGATGATTAAGGTTTTGTAGGCTTTTTTGACGCTCATGAGTTGACACATCCTATAATTATTTATTGATTAAACATATCCTTAAGTTCATCTAAGGTAACGAGAACTTCACGTGCTTTGGTTCCTTGCCCACGTGAAACAATTTCATATTCTTCCATCATTTCAAAGAGGCGCTGTGCACGATTAAAGCCGATTTCAAATTCCTTTTGAATCGTATTGATGGATGCATTACCTGTTTGAACGACATAATAGGCGACATCATGGAATAAATCATCCGTGATGACTTCTTTACTTCTGAGTTGTTGTTTTAACGCATCATGTTCAAAAATATAGCGTGCTTGGGACTGTTTGCGAATAAAATCGGTGACTGCATAGATTTCATCATCAGGTATGTATGCACCTTGAAGACGATGGGTGCGATCTGCACGCTTCAATAACATATCCCCTTTACCGAGTAGCGTTTCTGCCCCTGCACCATCCAAGATGGTGGTGGAGTCAACAAATGAAGATACTTTAAACGCAATTCTTGCAGGAATATTGGATTTAATTGTTCCTTTGACGACATCAGTCGTTGGACGTTGGGTGGCTACTAAGAGATGAATCCCTGCTGCGCGTGCTTTTTGAGTTAAGCGTTGAATCGAATCTTCCACATCGTGTGGGGCAACCATCATCAAATCAGCAAGCTCATCGATTACAATCACGATGTATGGCATTTTGTCGTGGTCGACTAATCCTCTTTTGACATTATCATTGAATGATTTGATGTCTCTCGCACGAGATCCTGCAAACGTTTGATATCGCTTTTCCATTTCATTCACCGCCCAGTTTAAGGCAGCTGCAGCCATCTTGATATCCGTAATAACCGGAGTAACCAAATGGGGAAGATCATTATATGGGGTAAGTTCAACCATTTTAGGATCGATTAAAATTAGACGCAAGTCTTCGGGAGAATTCTTTAATAATAAACTGACTAATACAGTATTGACACAGACAGATTTCCCACTATTGGTCGCACCTGCAATAAGTCCATGGGGCATGGCTTGAATATCAACATAAATGTTTTCTCCATCGATATCAACACCTAAAGCGATCTTTAATGGATGATCGTGGTCATCTAAAAATTCTTTGGTGTCAACAACATTACCAAAGGCGACAATTTCGGTCTTAACGTTTGGGACTTCGATACCCACATAGGGTTTTCCTGGAATAGGAGCTTCAATACGAATGGACTTTGAAGCGAGGTTCATCATTAAGTTTTCTTGGATTGCTGTGACACGTTTCACATTGACCCCAGGTTCAAGGGCGATCTCATAACGAGTAACCGTAGGTCCTTTTTTACTTCCTGAGACTTCTCCTTCAACGCCAAATTGATTCAGTGTTGAGTTGATAACATCGATTTGATCGAGTAACCATTGAGGTTTTTCATCCAAATCACGCATCTTCTTTGAAAATAGTTTGACCGGTGGATATTGATATACTTCTTTATCTTCAGGAATATAGATGACATCTTCGATCGATTCTTCCGGTTCCTTAATCACAGGTTTTGATTGACCAAAATCAGACGTCACAACAGGCTTTTCATTGGGTTTTCTGCGGTAAGTTTCAAATACAGGCTCTTCTTCGACTTTTCGTTCATTAACAACGGGTGCCACTTGAGCAACGATGGGTTTTTGAGGCTCTGGTTTTACCTTGAAAGGGATGTCTTCCTCTTCTTTGGTAAGTTTCGTTACATGTTTAGCGATCGGCTTAAACACCTTTTTCGGTTCATGATCTTTGACCTCTTTTTGTTCCGATTCGACATAACTTGAAGGACCAAAGTATTCTTCTCTCGTTTTCATTGAGACAATATTCGTAAATTCATAATATTTGTTACCGTGTATTTTAATCGCTTCTTCTTCACTTAATTTAGGCTTTGTTCGAAAAGCATCAAAACGACGAGTCGTATCTCCCGTATCCTTCACGGTGAAAGGAACTGTGACGACATCTTTGACACGATGACCAAAA
>JBBIMC010000106.1:0-4110 GCA_037444605.1 Mycoplasmatota bacterium
TCAGCAAACATATCGTGTTCTTCTTGTGCGACCTTGAGATAAGGAATGTCATCAAAAAGAAGTTTCTCCAACACATCAGGTGTAAGGTTTTCGAGTTCTTTACCCGGGCGATGCAATAAAATTGATTTTAATTTTCCAATTTCCGAATGGACGTTAATCATAACATCCCTCCTTTCGTATAGATCCTAGGCACACGCTTTGAAATATTTGTGATCACTTCATAGTTAATTGTGGATAATCGTTTCGCGACATCATCCGTTGAAATGAGTCCACCAAACAGTGTCACTATGTCGCCTAATTCAACAGATTCATCCACTCGTACAAAGCACGCATCCATACAGATGATGCCAACAAGTTTGTACTTATGCTGTTTGATTTCGACATAGCCCCCCTTATTTCTTCTGATAAAACCATCTGCATATCCCACGGGTAGAATGGCAATTCTTTCATCTTTATCTGCGGAATAGGTTGCACCATACCCTAAGGATTCTCCTGCTTTAAGAGTCTTAATCGAGATAACTTTTGTCTTAAAAGACATCACAGGGCGTAGTCCCATTTTATCTTCATCAAGCGATAATCCGTATAACGAAATCCCCAAGCGAACGTGCGTTGTCATACTGAAATTCGTTTCATAATGGATACTTGCTGCTGAGTTGGATAAGTGAATCATTCGTGGTAGTTCCTTGAGTGACTGAATGGTTTTCAAACTTCGCTCTACTTGAAGGTGGAAATGTTGGTCTTGTTCATTGGCTGTAGCGAAATGCGAGTAAATGCCTAAGAATTGGTGTGGTGTTTTTGCAAGTTCCTTCAGCCATTGGTGAATAAAGTCTTGTGACTCAATGCCATAACGATGCATCCCTGAATCGATTTTTAGATGGATATTCAAGGGTGAATGATAGGCAAGAATATCTTGTGCGATCACCTCATCATAAATGGTAATATCGATCTTGTATTTGGAACATTGTTCAAAATGATCAGGTAAGATGGGACCCAACATCATAATCCCTACCTCTTGATTGATTTCTCTTAGTTCAATCGCTTCTTCCAACAAAGAGACAGCAAAATAATCGACCCCTTCTGCAATCAGTGCTTGCATAACGTTTATAGCACCATGGCCATAGGCATCTGCCTTGACCACGGGGATGATCTTTTTGGGTTTAACGAGGTTTTTTATTAGTTGATAATTGTGAATGAGTGCTGATAAATCAATCTCAGCCCACGTAGGTCTAGCGAACATAACATTTCTCCACATAACGACTTGTCATAAGCGATAAGATGCCACCATACGTTAATTTAAAGGTGATGATATCGCCAACGTGATAGGTGCCTTCAACGATTTCCATCACTAGGTGATCTGAGGAAGCACCTAAAAGGTGGATACCTTTTGGGGGAATCAAATGTGCGATAGCCACATCTTGTCTTCCAACCGCACCAAGTGCTCTTAAAATCAATCCACGATCTTCAAAATAATGTGTTTCCCCAAAGGCATCCATCCCGATGTCTCCTTCGGGTTGTGAGGGCTTTTCTTTGAGTTCAATGATTTCTACCTCAAGTGTCATCACATCATCATGGAAACCTTTGATCATATTGCCATAAGCGGTCTCTCTACCTAAGATAATCGATTCTCCGATTCGAAGTTGATTGATGTATGGGGGAAGTTCATCATTGATCAACATCTGAGCAGAGGATGAATTACCTCCCGAGATGATCATCATTTTTTGACCACTCACTTTTTCAAACCTTTTTACAACATCCTCTAGTTTTTGATAGACTTCTTTTGATGGAATGACACCACCATAACATGTTAAATTCGTTCCAATCCCACGGATGCGTAAATGCTCAAGCTTTAATAAGTCTCTGATGAATTGATCATTGAGTGACTGGTAATAGATACCTTCTCTCAAATCCCCTAAATCAATCATCAGGATAATGTCGTGTATTTTGTTTTGTTTTTTCGCCTCTTCATTTAAAGCAACGATAACATCCCACTCAGAGTTCAATGAAACATCACAATATTGAATGATTTCTGACACTTCGGAAAGCATCGGAAGTCTCAGTAACATTTTTTGCTTCGTGGTTTTCATTGCTTTTAGATTTTGAATGCGAGAATCTCCGATGATTTCTACAGATGTATGGTTAATAACATCAATGAAGGGCTGTTCAGCACAAAAGACCTTGGTGACGGGAACCAACGCGATGTTGTTCTTATCGCAGAGTTCAATCATCTTCACCAAATTTTCTCGATACTTATCAAGATGAATCATTAATCTAGGATACATAGGTCCACCTCAAATTCCAAGTGTCTTCTTGAGTAGAATCTTAGCTTCTTTAGGATAAACCCTTGAAAGAACACCAAGCGAAGCGAAGATATAATCATGGTCTTTATAAATGGGAACATTCACATCTGGAATGAGTCTTGTCTGTTGTTTACTCAGATATCTTCTAATGATTTGTTCACTATCATTGGCATAGAGGAGTGCACCTCCTGTAAGACAGATGGCTTTGACCTGTGTACAGTCCTTACCCTCTGGTATGACTTTATAGCCATTGATTGTAAAGACTTTTTTTAGATCTCCGACATGGCGGTCTATCGCGAGTTCGACACATCGTTCGGTCAGTCCATCAATCACTTTTTTGCCGATGTCTGACTGAGGGATAAAGGGTTCTTTGGTGATAACATCCTGTATTTCACCTTTAGTCATGCCGAAGCGTTGCTTAATCTCAAAATCTTTAAACGTATCCAAAACAAGTGAGCGATTGATAAAAACACCTAAGTCACCTTCGACAGTTCGCTTTTGATAAGGTTCTCCCTCAAGCATCCGTTCATACTCTGCTTTTGGTTTTGAAATCGAGTGAACGTCAGTGGTTGCACCACCGACATCAAGCGTCATGACTCCGTCAAAAATCTCATCCAACAACATCGTGGCATCCATCACTGCACCTGGTGTCGGGATGATGACATGGTCGACCATTTTGAAGATATCTTTCATGCCTTTTGCGTGAATAATATGCTCTTCAAATGTCTTATAAATGGCCTCACGAAGCGGTATGATATTAAACATATCAACCCTTGGATACACGTTATCTACAAGAGTTACATGTTTTTGATTTAAGTTCTTTATCCGTTCGTGATTTGCGATATTACCCGCATAGATAATAGGGATTCCTAAACCGATGACATCAAGAAGATTATCAAAGGCAACATCTTTTTCACCAAAATCGGTTCCACCAGCAATGATAATCATATTAGGTTTCACCTTTTTGATCTTTTCAAGGTGTTCTGGAGCTAACCGGTTCGCGGTAATAAGATGAATGTTACCTCCAGCATTGAGTGCAGCTTCTTTGGCAGCTCGTGCGGTCATGTCATACACGAGTCCGTGCACGGTGATCTTTAACCCACCTGCTGCAGATGAGGATGCGAAAAATTGATCATAATGCAATTCATCCATCGATAAATTTTTCTTCAAGTCTAAAATCGCAAGAGATAACCCCTCTCTAACGTCAGTATCCACAGTGGTTTGATGAATACCACGACCGATAAAGGAAACGTCACCTTTCAGATTAAAGGCATTCACCACGGTGGTTGTCGATCCAATTTCTGCCACTAAACAATCAACGTTCATGCATCTTTTGATGTTGTTTCACGATAAAGCTTGCAACATCTTTTCCTTTCGTTCCGCGTGTAAATCCTTGATCCATTCCATGCTTCTTTGCGAGATCTGGGGTAACCTGTGTGCCACCAGCAATTAATATAAGTTGATCTCTTACGCCTTTTTCAATGGCATATTGATGAAGTTTTTCCATGTTTTTATAATGAACATCATCATGAGAAATTATCAGAGAAATCATGATCACCTGGCTATTTGTTTCAATAGCTGCATCGACAAATTTCTCAATGGGAACACTGGTGCCAAGATACTGATAGGGGATGCCATACTTTTCGATACCCCCGTGCTTAATATCTAAGACTTCACGCATACCGACACTGTGTTCATCCGATCCACCAGTCCCTGCAATCACTTTGAGTTCATGATTTTTCACATAGTCCAATATATAACTATCTTCAAGCACTTCTTCTTTTTCTTTGATAACTAGTTCTTTGATATCGAT
>JBBIMC010000106.1:4129-5417 GCA_037444605.1 Mycoplasmatota bacterium
TTAAGTTGAATCCGTGTTCCTTCAACGGGATGAAGGGTTTCTTTATGAATGACTTCGGGTTGTGTGAGTCCCAATTTCTTTGCGACTTCCAAGGCGGCGACTTCGCTGATTTCTTCATTTTGAGGGAAGAAAAGATCGACAGTCACAACTCCATCACCGAGCCACTGAACTTCGGGTTTTAACATCGATGTACGACGATAGATTTCATTATCCGCTAAACGAACATTGACTGAATCATTTTCGTCAAGTTCATCGATATATTGAATCTTTTCTCTATCTTCAAACGTACAACCTCCGATGAGTTGACTAATTTCATCTGTATTCTTTAATCCATATTGTTCGATATGATTGTAGCCATAATGAGCAGTGACAGGGGCTAAGTATTTTGCATGTCGTTTGATGATGGTATTTGCACCAATTCCACCGTCCATCTTACGTGAGATACCATCCCCACTACGTTCTGGATAGTATCCACTGTCGACGAACATGCCTTCTTCAACCGCTTTGAAATAGCCACCCATCTGGATGATTTCTTCCATCATTAAAATGGCGCGTTCTTTGAGTTCGCGTTTCTTTTCAACAAGATAGCCTTCTTTTTTAAACTCAAGCATCGATAAAAGATCATCCATGCCCATCATCGCTTGTTTGGCTGTATCAAGCGCTTCGATATTATAGACATGCCATGGTACATTTCTTCCCTCATCAGGTGTGATGGTGGATTGAATGTCAGCAGATGTCAAACGAGAGATTAAAAGATTTAATACGTGAGTTACCGTCGCTTCACGTGTCGATGAATCCATATATTTGGTATTCATTTGAGCACGCATTTTATAACGATCCATGAGTTCACGAAGTGCAATTGCATACGGTAAATTGATTTTTATATCGGGAGAAGGAGGTGCTGCGGGGGGAACAGTGGATAGACAAATCAAATCTGGACGAATCCCAATCCGTTCACTCATTCTGCTGTTAATCGCATGTTGAACAAAGAGTTCAGGCATAACCTTCCAGGCATCTCTAGCTGTCGCATTTGCATTATGGGCACCATCGATTTGAGCAAGACCCCCATAAGCCATGATTTTCTTACTTTCTGCAGCATCGACAAAACTGCGGATCATATTGATGTTGCGGTAAAGGACATTATATTGAGGATCTTGATGGGCACCATTCACGCCTTCTTCAACAAACATCACAGCGATTTCGGGTCCTGCAACACCACTCACATAGGAATGATAATTGATGGGTCTTCCCACTTCATCTTCGATTAAATCGAGTGCTTTGCGTTGTG
>JBBIMC010000107.1:0-2514 GCA_037444605.1 Mycoplasmatota bacterium
AAGCGATCGCGATTACCAAAGTTGGTCTCGAACGCATCATGAGTGAACTCATGGTGGGTCGTTATGAGTTTCAGATGGAAGCTGAATTCAATTACGTCTTAAATCTTCATCGTACAGCACCCTCGTTTAATACGATTGTCGCTCAAGGGAAAAATGCGACTGTCTTGCATTATATCGACAATTCGGATGCGATTGAACCTGGATCGCTTGTCCTCTTTGATTTAGGATGTTTATCCAATCATTATGCTTCCGATATTACAAGAACTTATCCCGAAAGTGGACTATTCACACCCCGTCAAAAAGCCATCTATGAACTTGTCTTATCGGTGAATAAAGAAGCCATCCGTTTCTTAAAACCTGGCATGACACTCAAAGAATTCAATGATTTTGGAAAACAAAAGCTCACTGAAGGTGCGAAAGCATTGGGTTTGATCAAAGAAGATGATGAGATTACCCGCTATTATTACCACAGCTTAGGGCATTATTTAGGACTTGATGTCCATGATGTCGGCAATTACACGAAACCTATTCCTGAAGGTGCCATCATCACGGTAGAACCTGGATTATACATCGCTGAAGAAAAGATTGGGATTCGTATTGAAGATGATATTTTAGTAAGTGCCTCTGGGAATATCAACTTATCGAAAGACATCATTAAAGAAGTGAACGAGATCGAAGCCTTTATGAAGGCGAAGAGAAGTCGTTGACTTCTTTTTTTTTAAAGTAATCGTGATTCTTTTTATCTATGATAGGGTAGGAGGGATCAGATGAAACTTTTCATATTTATCATACTTTCTATGTTTTTAGGCATTCTTTTCACGTTTGATATCAAAGCTGGGACGTATCAGACGTATGAATCCATTGAACTAGAGAGTGGCAAGTTGCTCGAAGATTTTACCGATAAAGATTATCGTCTTTATTACACAAAAGTGCATAAATTAAAATTTTCGGGTTGGCGTATCCATATCGTTCATGATGACATTAAAGCGACGTATATTTCTGAAACGATGTTTAGCTACTATAATGATGGGTTTACCGCGATTAACTACGAATATAGTTTAGAGCGGAGTGCGAGTTCAAAGATCGCGTTATCCGCGACAGGAACGATTGGCTTAAAAATGAATAAAGATATCCCTACGTTTAAGAATGGATTGGACACATCACTCAAACTATCTGCTGAATACACGGTAAGCAGCACGGAAAAAGAAACGTACTACTTGAAGTTTTTGGTCGATCCAGGAACTCAGGTGGATCTTTATGTCTATGGTGAGGGGAAGATCACCAATGGTGTCGCAGCCAGATACTCGTTATTCATTCGGGTTGAAAAAGGTGGTTTTGAGATTTTTGTGGTTACCACGGAGTATCAGCGATTGGAGAAGAAGAAAATATGAGAAAATTGCTGCTCTATCTCATCATTTTCATGGGTGCGATGGGTTTAGGATACTTCGCTCAAAAGGTTAAGCCAAAGGAAGAACCTGTAGTGCTCACGATCGATACCGATTATGTGATTGCGTATCAAGAAGAAGGGCGCTTTGATGTCATGATGTTTACCAATCAACCATCACATTCACTTTTTCAAAAAGATCGTGTCCTTCGTGTGATGCTGCAGCATGAATCATTGGACACGTTTTTTGAGCTTAATTTGATCGATATTACTGAAGGAACCAAGGAAATATACTTGCATGAAACGTTTACGCGAATGATTTTCTCGTTCTCAACCCCTTATTTTTCTGAGGATCTATCGATTGACAAAGCGATGCTTTCTTTTGAACTCTTTGATCAAGAGACGTATCTTTTTCGGATGGGAAGATTTACTCTCTTATCAGGTTATCCAACCATTGATTGGACACATTTGAGTGGTAGAAAAGGTGAAGGCGTGCTTTTATCACGATTGGGAATCGCTTATATCGGTTTAAATCATGAAATCTATCCCGTGAAAAAAGTATCCATCGGAACGATGAATGATCTTCATTTTACTCATGAAAATCATGAACTTGTGATCGAGGTCAAACATGAAGACTATCTTCTTTATAATCCTGCCATTCTTGTGACACTTCATGATGACACAGTATGGCTTATCCCAAACTTTTTATATATCATCGATCATATGCTGTTAAAGGAGTCAGGTCCACTGATCAACCACTATGCACTATATCAAAGTTGAAGAAGCAGGGAAAAGATATCTTTCAAAACGGTTCAATTTGACCATTGGGAAAAGTGATTTTTGGGTCATCAGTGGTGAGAATGGATCGGGGAAAACCACGTTATTGTTGATGATTTTAGGGTTTATTCGTCCTGATGTGGGGATGATTGAAAAAAGAAAGCTCAAGATGGGATATTTACCCGAAAAGATGATGTTGCCCCCATTTATTAAAGCCCTTGATTACTTAGAAACGATGGCGCGCATTAAAAAGGATAAAGTCAATTTCGATTTTGTTTACCGACTTCATGTCCCTCTCGATAAATCCATTTATGAACTCTCTAAAGGGAATCAACAAAAACTTGGTTTTTTGC
>JBBIMC010000107.1:2577-5403 GCA_037444605.1 Mycoplasmatota bacterium
TAGACGAGGTGAGTTCCGATGTCGTTGTTGAGATTCTTGAGGAATTGAATGAACAAGGAACTTCATTTTTAATTTCCACGCATCAACCCGAAAGGTTAGCACATCTTTGGACGGAGCATATTGAATTATGATGCATCTATTCGATGTATTAGCGTTCCCTAGGAAAAAGATTCGTATCATAAGTGGATTCCTCATCGGTTATATCTCATGGGTGCTCTATCTTTCCTATCAGTTATCCATGCTTGGAGAAGATAGGATGAATACTTTAGTTTTTTATGACAAACTTACCCACCAGATGATTTTTTCCATCATTCCTTTTTTGATGGGTTGGTTATGGATTGATCTCATTCACGCGCATGATCGCGTATTGGTCACCATGCATTATCGTTATTATCTTTGGGATATGAAGTGGTTGTATGTCTTTTTGATCAGTGGGCTTTATCTCACCTTCTTTTATCTCATCTATTGGATGATTCCACTCGTGTGGGTTCCCTATCTAACGTTTTCCATCGATGTATTAAAACCAGTTCATCTTTGGCTAGATGTGATGATTCTCTACCTTTTTTCGCACTTAATGTTTTCTGAGAAGACGCGGACTCTCTCCCTCATCTTTCCTTTGGTCTACCTCATCTTTCAACTCTTGATGCAAGAGCAAAGTTCACGCATAATCTATCTGATTTTACCGCTCTACCAAGAGGAAATCGTCCATTTTTCGCTTGCACTTCCTTATAAACTATGGTATATTGGATTAGGATTCATTTTAACCCGCGTTTTCTATGGAAAAATTGCCCGATATGGATAATATACTTGACATATCAAGCGCTTATGGTATAATGAACAAGGAATTAAAGAAGTGAAAAGAAGAGCTACCCTCTCGCCTGATGAATGACTTCGTAGGCAAAATGTCACAAACGAACCAATTTATTTTTTCGTGATGACACCAAGTGGGTACAATGTACACACTTTTTCTTTTCTAAAATTTTCATGAATGGAGGTGGACTACATAAAACAAGTCAAATCTAAAAATACTGATCTCGTGAATGAAACGATTCCTTATGGCGAATTTCTCGTCATCGATGAAACTGGGAATAAAGTCGGAACCATGAATCGTAAGGATGCGTTAAAGTTCGCGATGGAACGTGAATACGATATCGTCGTTGTATCACCAGATTCCAAACCGATGGTTGCAAAACTCATGGACTACTCCAAGTATCGTTATGAGCAACAGCGCAAAATGCGTGAAATGAAGAAAAACCAGCACATCGTGGAAATCAAAGAAGTTAGACTTTCACCAACGATCGATATTCATGACTTTGATACCAAGCTCAAGCATGCACTTAAGTTCTTGGAAAAAGGGGACAAAGTCAAGTTGAGTATTCGTTTCTATGGTCGTATGATCACACACAGTGATGTGGGTATGAAAGTGATGTTGCGCTTCATTGAAGCGATTGGCGCGAATGCGACAGTCGAAAGCAAACCAAAAATGGACGGTAAGAACATGGTTGCCATGCTCGCACCAACGAACAACAACTAAGAAAGAAGGAATACACATATGCCAAAACAAAAGACACACAGTGGACTTAAGAAAAGAATCAAAGTCACTGGAACAGGGAAACTGATGAGAGGTCATGCTTACACAGGCCACTTAGCAGCATCCAAAACAACGAAACAAAACAGACAATTAAGAGGCGAAGCAACGGTTAGCGCATCCGATAAGAAGCGGATCAAACAATTGATTTCGAACTTAATGTAACAGGAGGACAACACACATGCCAAGAGTTAAGGGCGGATTTGTCGCTAGACGTCGTCGTAAAAAGATTTTAAAACTCGCAAAGGGTTATTTCGGTTCTAAGCATGCGATTTATCGCACAGCGCATGAACAAGTGATGCGTTCATTACGTTATCAATATCGTGATAGAAAGCAAAGAAAGAGAATGTTCAGAAAGCTTTGGATTACACGTATCAACGCTGCAGCCAAGCTTAATGGATCCAAGTATTCACTTCTCATTCATGGTTTAGCACTCGCGAATGTCCAAGTCAACCGCAAGGTTCTTGCTGATTTAGCAGTGAACGAACCTCAAGCATTTACTGCATATTGCGAATTAGCAAAACAAGCAATTGCTGGTAATTTACCCAAGAAAGTTGAGAAGAAAGTCGAAAAGAAAGAAGCTCCTGCCAAGGTTGAAGCCGTAGAAGTTGTCGATTATTCGAAGATGCTTGTCAAAGAATTAAAAGCACTTGCTGCTGAAAAAGGCATTGAAGGTGCAGACAAAATGTTAAAGGCAGATTTAGTTTCTGCACTTGAAGCATTGAACTAATGACAAAAGGGTGGTATGTTCCACCTTTTTTTTGTATAATAAAAGTGTTGGGGGTACATCATGAAACGGCGTATTGCGATTGCAGGATCTCTCACCATCTTAATCTTCGTTTTAATGCCGCTTGCCTTAATCCTTTTAAACTTAAGAGGGCAGGGCATTTTTATGATTTCAGCCATCGTGACACTGGTTTTAGTGGGTGTCTACCTTTTTGGTGGCGTGCCTAAACTGATCGTCGCGATCATCTATGGTCTTGTCACCTTTATGTTTCTTTTCTTCTTAGATGAAGCATATCATCTCCCCTTTTTGATTGTGGGAACATTGATTTTCGTCTTAAACCCTCTCTCATCGTTTGAAAACTATCTAACCTCAAAGATGAAAGATGAAGATGTTTTACCCATTCGTTTCTCCTTAAGAGGATCTTACTGGCCATTTTTTAATTATCAAAAAGAAATGAAGAATTTCTATCATCTCCCTCAAGCACGTAAACTCTATACCAAAAAATGGTATT
>JBBIMC010000108.1:0-5371 GCA_037444605.1 Mycoplasmatota bacterium
AATGGTTAATGAGTGCTGAATACATCATGGCTGGTGGTAATGAACAGGTTATTTTGTGCGAACGCGGCATTCGCACCTATGAAAAATACACGAGAAATACACTGGATATCAGTGCGGTCCTCGCAGTCAAAGAATTGTCACATCTTCCCGTCATTATCGATCCATCGCATGCAGCAGGTCGTTGGAATATGATTGAAAAACTCTCGTTAGCATCACTTGCTGTCGGTGCGCATGGACTCATTGTTGAAGTCCATCACGATCCTGAACATGCACTTTCGGATGGGGCACAAAGTTTAAAGATCAAGAAATTCCAAACGATGATGGAGTCTTTAGAAAAAGTGGCTGATGTGCTTGGGATGCGCATGAAATGAAAATCTTTATCGTTGGTTTAGGATTAATCGGTGCATCCTATGCCGAAGGATTGCACATAGCTGGTCATGAAGTATATGGTTATGATCAACATCCTGAATGGGTCGACAAAGGGATAAAACTTGGATTTTTACATCAACAATCTGCACTTGATAAGATTGGAGATGTCGACCTAATCATCTTAGCTCTCTATCCTAAAGATAATGTCAAATTCGTCATGCATGAACAACATCGCTTTAATGAAGGTCAAGTTTTGACCGATGTCAGTGGGACGAAGACATGGATGATGAATGAGATCGAAACAATGCTAAAGCCAGGGGTATCCTATACATCGATGCATCCGATGGCAGGCAGGGAAACCTCAGGATTTAATCAACGCCATAAAGAGATGTTTCATAAAGCTAATTTGATGGTCGTCAAAGGGTCACGAAGTGTTAATCGTGATGAAGTTCTCTTGAACATCATCAAAAATGATCTAAAATTTGGTAAACTATTAGTGACAGATGCGAAAACACATGATCAATTAGTAGCTTTTACGTCTCAATTAACACACTTGATTGCTGTATCTTTGATGCATACAGATCCACTCGAACATACCAAAGAAGCAACAGGTGATTCATTTAGGGATTTAACGAGAATCGCAAAAATCAATGAAGTGATGTGGAGTGAACTCTTTTTAGAAAACAAAGAGGTGCTTCTCCATACGCTAGATCTTTTTGAACATACACTTAATCGTGTTAAAAAAATGATCCAGGAGAATGATCAAGCATCACTCATGATGTTTTTAAAAGAAGCGAAAGAAAAGAGGAAATCCTTTGATCTCAATTAGTATGGCAGATTACGAGATTTATCTCGAATCCAACATCATTTATCATCTTCCGGAACACCTCAAAAAAATCTATCAAGGACGAGGTCTTTTTGTCATTACTGATCGCCACGTCTATGACTTATATCATTTAAAGTTAGCACATATTTTGAGTGAGTATCAGGTTCAATTCGTTATCATCGAACCCGGTGAGAAGAGTAAATCCTTTGAAGTCTACCGAAGCGTCATCGATACCCTCATTGAAAAAGGGATTAAGCGGACAGACCTCATTTTAGCATTTGGTGGTGGTGTCGTCGGTGATTTAGCAGGCTTTGTCGCCTCTACGCTATATCGAGGAATTCCTTATGTCCAGATTCCAACGACATTGTTATCTCAAGTCGACAGCAGTATTGGTGGCAAAGTAGGGATTGATTTACCCACAGGGAAAAACCTCATCGGTGCTTTTTATCAACCTAAACTCGTCATCATTGATCCTGAATTGTTGCAAACTTTATCTGAAAGAGAATATCGTAATGGGCTTGCTGAAATGATCAAAGCAGGGTTAATTGGTGATAAGAAGCTCTATCAATATCTTTTAATGCATGATCGCGTGAGAGAAACTGAGATTGCTTCAGCGATTCAAGTCAAAAGAGAAGTGGTTTTAAGTGATCCTTATGATCATGGTGATCGTATGAAACTCAATTTTGGTCATACTTTTGGTCACGCGATTGAAAAGAAACATCACTATGAAACGTATTTGCATGGCGAAGCGATCAGTTATGGTATGCTCATCGCCCTTGAGATTGGAATCATGATGAATGAAACCAAACCAGAACTCTATGATGAAGTTAAGGCATTACTGCTGGAGAGAAAACTTATCAAAGAACCTTTGCTTGTCAAAGAAGATTATAAAGATCATATCATCCATGATAAAAAAATGACAGATGAAGGATTAAAGTTTATCGTGGTTCCTAAACCAGGTGAAGCGAAAATCGTGATTCTTAAACCCGAGGATTTATCATGAATGTGACGATAGATCCGAAACCACTCAAGGGAAATCTATCGGTGATCTCTTCAAAATCATTATCGCATCGCTATGTCATCGCTTCAAGTCTAGCCCATGGAGTGAGTAAGGTTCATCATGTCTTAGCATCGGATGACTTAGTCGCAACCAAAGACGCACTCTCTCATTTTGGTATATCATTTGATGGCGATGTTATTCATGGTGGATTAAAAGATTATGATCATGAAGTGATCGATTGTCATGAATCGGGATCAACATTACGTTTTTTGATTCCTCTTGCGATGCTTTTTGAGCAAAAGATGACATTTACAGGTCAAGGAAGACTCCCATTAAGACCACTCGATGTCTATAAAGATGTTTTTATAAAAAAGAATTTAACTTTTGAACAACCTAAAGATAAAGAACTCCCTTTAACCGTTCAAGGTCCCTTAAAGCCTGGACGTTTTCAAGTGAGAGGAGATGTCTCTTCACAATTCATCACAGGACTACTCTTTGCCTTACCTCTTTTGAAAGAGGACTCTGTCATTGAGTTAACAACACCCTTAGAATCGAAGAGTTATATCGATTTAACGCTCGAAGTATTATCCTTTTTTGGCATCAAGATCTTTGATGTTCCACCATTTTATTATGTTCCAGGGAATCAATCGTATCATGTTCGTGAATCATCTGTCGAAGGCGATTACTCACAAGCAGCCTTTTTCATGGTTGCAGGTGTTTTATCGGGACCAATCACGTTAACGAATCTTCGTCAGCAATCCAAACAAGGTGACAAGGCAATTATTAGCATCCTGAAGCAGATGGGTGCGAACATTGACTTTGACCAAGCCAATGATCGAGTTACCGTTCATCCTTCAGTGACTCATGGCATCGAGATCGATCTTTCGGACATCCCTGATTTGGGACCTATATTAATGGCACTCGCTGCAGTATCCCATGGAACGACACATTTTGCGCATGCAAAACGACTGCGTGTTAAAGAATCCGATCGGATTGAATCCATGGAAAAAGCACTGAGATTAATGGGAGTTCATGTGACATCCACCGAAGATGAGGTATGGATTGAAGGTAGAGATCGTCTCAAGGGAGATGTTGTTTTAGATGGTTGTAATGATCATAGGATCGTTATGTCACTTACCATATTAGCCATAAAGGCTTTAGGAAAAATCACCATCACCGGTGGTGAAGCAATAGAAAAATCGTATCCAACATTTTTTAATGACTATTGTCAATTAGGAGGCTCTATCGATGAATCTTGATACATTAAGACAAACGATCGATCAGATTGATGATGACATGATGGCTTTATTTAAACGTAGAATGGCTATCAGTCAGCAAATCGGTAAGGTTAAAAAGGAACTAAATCTTCCTGTTTTTGACCCTTCACGTGAACAACTAATCTTAGAAAAACGTAGAACAGCATTCAATGATGAACAACTATGGCCTTCCTATGAATCTTTTTTAAAACATCTATTTCATTTATCGAAGGAGCAACAACGCTAATGGACCGCTATGGTTTGATTGGTCAAAACATCGGATACAGTAAATCACCTCTCATCCATCAGTTTATGGCAAAAAAATTTGGGATTGACCTCCAATATGATCTTTTAGACATGGATGAAAAAGATATACCTCACCTCTTCAAACATTTGAGACGTGGGGTGTTTAGAGGTTTTAATGTTACCATCCCCTATAAACAAAATGTCATGCGCCATATCGATATTCTCACCCCTAAAGCACGACGCATTCAAGCGGTGAATACCATCTATATGAAAGGTGAACAAATTGTTGGTGACAATACCGATTATGATGGCTTTCTGGGGTTATTGACTTATCACCATATCGATGTTAAAAATAAGCGCGTCTACATACTAGGATCTGGTGGAGCAGCTAAAGCAGCGTATATCGTTCTTGAAGATTTAGGTGCTCATGTGACAGTGGTCACACGAAATAAACCCGAAGAACGAAAGATGTTCAAGCGAGTCATCACCTATCAAGACATCAAAGAAGATGACGTCGATCTATTTATTAATGCGACACCGATTGGGACATATCCCAAAAACAATGAATCGGTGTTACCCAAGCATTTAGTTAAAGATAAAATCGTCATCGATTTAATCTATAATCCAGAAGTCACAGCACTCATGCGCGATGCCAAAAAAGCGTATAACGGGTTGATGATGTTAATCATTCAGGCTTTAAAAAGTGAGGAAATTTGGTTTAATCGAACCGTAGAACTCACAGATGCTTGGTTAAAAGAGTTAAAGGAAGTGATTTATCATGAATAGTTACGGAACATTATTTCGAATTACCCTCTATGGTGAATCACACCAACCCGCAATAGGGGTCATTGTTGATGGTATGCCAGCAGGGATTTCGATGGATCAGAATTTAATCGAACAGGACATGAAGAAAAGACAACCCGGTGCGATTGGAACAACCCCACGAAAAGAGGCGGATGAGGTCAAGATTCTTTCTGGCGTCTTCAACGGAAAAAGCACAGGTTCACCTATTCACCTGATGATTGAAAATACCAATATAAAGAGTCAAGACTATGAACACTTAAAGTCACATCCCCGTCCGGGTCATGCTGACTTTGTCGCTAGTAAGAAATATCATGGGTTTCAAGATTACCGTGGAGGCGGACGCTTTTCAGGTCGTTTAACTGCGGCCATCGTGGCTGCAGGGGCAGTCGCGAAAATGGTGATTCCCTATAAACTTTCTCATGAACTCGTTCAACTTGGAACATTGACTGATATGACAAAAATTGATGAATACTTACTGAAGATTGCTGAACAAAAAGATTCAGTTGGAGGAATTATCGAAGTTAAGGCTTTAGGTCTTCCCGTAGGTCTAGGTGAACCCTTCTTTCAGAAATTAGATGCTGAGATCGCGAAAATGATGTTTTCTATACCTTCAGTCAAAGGGGTTGAATTTGGGTTAGGATTTCGTGGGATTGATCTTTTGGGAAGCCAAACCAATGATTTAATTATCGATCAAGAGGGTAGAACAAAAACTAATCATAGTGGAGGAGTCACGGGAGGTATTTCTAACGGGAATGAGTTGGTTTTCCGTGTGATGATCAAACCCACCTCATCGATTGGAAAAGGACAAGAAACCTATGATTTTAATGAAGGAAAAGTCACTGAACTTCTAATTGGTGGTCGTCATGATGT
>JBBIMC010000109.1:0-519 GCA_037444605.1 Mycoplasmatota bacterium
CACTACCCATTGAAGTTGAAGTTGGTGGTGCAACCGTCTTTGTCTTAAATGTTGATCAATTTGTGAAAATTTAAGAACAAAAACTTGAATATTTATAAAATTATGTTACAATGAATAAGGCGTTAACAAGGATGTGGGAAAGCCGACCCCTTCTTTAGTTAAACGAGAAAGGATATAGACAATGGCACTAAGCAAAGAAAAGAAGAATGAAATCATCAAAGCATTCGCAACCAAGGAAGGCGACACAGGTTCACCTGAAGTACAAATTGCTGTACTTACAGAGCAGATCAATCAATTAAATGGTCACCTCCAAACACACACCCATGATTTCCATTCCCGTCGCGGTCTCTACTTGATGATCGGTCAAAGACGTCGTTTGCTCAATTATCTTCGTAACTATGATGTCAATCGTTACCAAGTTTTAATTGAAAAGCTCGGATTACGTCGTTAAAAGGTTGCGTTAGCAACTTTTTTTTTATTTCCTATACTTTAAGTGAAAATTGTGGTATGATTATTAAG
>JBBIMC010000109.1:557-5351 GCA_037444605.1 Mycoplasmatota bacterium
TATGCAAAAAAAGACTTACGAGACGTTGCTCGGTGGAAGACCGCTACGTGTCGAAATTGGTGAAGTCGCGAAACAAGCCGCAGGCTCAGCGATGATCACTTACGGGGACTCAATGGTCCTCAGTGTTGTTACAGCGAAGAATGAAGCTTCTACTCAGGATTTCTTCCCCCTTATGGTTTTATATCAAGAGAAGCTTTACGCAGCAGGTAAGATTCCTGGTGGATTCTTAAGAAGAGAAGGAAGACCTTCAGAACATGAAACGTTGACCTCTCGTTTGATTGACCGTCCATTACGTCCTTTATTTCCTGATGGATTTAAAAATGAAGTACAAGTCGTCAATACCGTTTTATCCAGTGATCCCGATTGTACCACAGAAATCGCTTCACTTATTGGCTCAGCTATCGTCTTAGGGATTTCAAATATCCCTTTCAATGGACCTGTTGCAGGTGTCCAAGTGGGTCGTGTGAACGGAGAACTTATTATCAACCCAACCGTTGAACAACAAGCTCAGTCCGATATTGAACTCACCGTTGCTGGGACGAAAGATGCGATCAACATGGTTGAAGCTGGGGCAAAACAAGTGTCTGAAGAAGGCATGCTTGCAGCGATCCTTTTTGGACATGCTGAAATTAAACGTTTATGTGCCTTTATCGAAGAAATTCAAAACGACAATCCAGTTGAAAAGATGGATTTTGAATCCAAAGTTATTGATCCAGCCCTTAAGAAAGCCGTTTATGACTTTGTTTATGACCGTATGGTTAAAGCTGTCTCAATCTTTGATAAACTTGAACGTTATCAAGCCATCGATGATTTAACCGCAGAAACCATTGAAAAATTCTCTGCTAAATCATTCATCGTTGAAATCGAAGGCGTGAAAGTCTTTGATGAAAAAGCAAAAGAAGAATATCTAAAAGACGTGAAGTCCATTGTTGAGCACATGGTGACTCAAGAATTAAGACGTCTGATTACCGAAGATAAAGTCCGTCCTGATGGTCGTAAGGTTGATGAAATTCGTCCCTTATCTTCTCGCGTGGATGTCCTTCAAAGAACCCATGGTTCTGCCCTATTTACGCGTGGTCAAACACAGGCTTTAGGTGTGGTTACCTTAGGTGCACTCCGTGAAAACCAGATCATTGATGGTCTTGGACTCGAAGATTCCAAACGCTTTATGCTTCACTATAACTTCCCACCTTTCTCCGTAGGAGAAACTGGACGTTATGGTTCTCCAGGACGTCGTGAAATTGGTCACGGTGCCCTAGGCGAACGTGCGATTCTTCAAGTATTACCCACAGAAGAAGAATTCCCGTATACGATTCGTATTGTCTCAGAAATTCTTGAATCCAATGGATCATCATCACAAGCAACTATCTGTGCAGGAACGATGGCACTTATGGCAGCGGGTGTTCCTATCAAAGCGCCTGTGGCAGGGATTGCGATGGGTTTGATTAAAGAAGGAAATTATTATACGATTTTATCGGATATTCAAGGCATGGAAGACCATGAAGGCGATATGGATTTCAAGGTCGCTGGAACCAAAGATGGAATCACTGCGTTACAGATGGATATCAAGATTTCTGGAATCACTGAAGAAATCTTAAGAGAAGCTTTAGAACAAGCAAGAGTGGGTCGTCTGCATATCTTAGATCATATGCTCGAAACCATCCCTGCAGTACGTAAAGAAATGTCTAAGTATGCACCCAAAGTCATGATGATTAAGATTAATCCTGATAAAATTAGAGACGTCATCGGTGGCGGTGGAAAAATCATCAATCAGATCATTGAAGATTTCAATCAAGTCAAGATTGATATTGAACAAGATGGTCGTGTTTACTTGATGCATGCGGAAACCAAATGGATTGAAGCAGCTGCAGAAAAGATTTTATCCCTTGTTAAAGAAGCTAAAGTGGGTGAAATTTACGAAGGTAAAGTCACGCGCATTGAAAAATTTGGTTGTTTCGTCGAATTATGGCCGGGTACCGAAGGACTCGTTCACATCTCTCGTTTAGCGAAAGAACGTGTGGAAAAAGTCGAATCTGTCGTTTCACTAGGCGATCAGATTTTGGTTAAGTGTATCGGTATTGATGAAAAGGGACGCATCGATTTATCCCGCAAGGATGCCCTCTTAAATAAATAACATAAGTGAGGTCGCTGACCTCACTTTTTTGTTGGTGATTTGATATTTTATGATATAATGCATATGTCAATGGAAGGTGACCGAGCCTAGTGATAGGTTAGGAAAGTCCATGCTAGCACATCCTGTGATGGATGTAGTGTTTGTGCCTAGGGAAACGATAACCTAGGGTATGCGCAAGCATAACGGCGTTTGATGAGCTAAGGGAAACTATGCTCTAGACTTAAAAGTGCCACAGAAACGAGCGTTTGGGAAACCAAACGATGAAACGCGGTAAACCCCTCAAGCTAGCAACCCAAATTTTGGTAGGGGCACATCTTGATGCGAAACGAAGCAGATGGATGCTACAATGTAGAGATAAATGGTCACACCCGAAAGGGAACAGAACATGGCTTATGCACATTGGCACTTTAGGTCCCGCCACAGGGACCTATTTCTTTAGGAGAAGATATGAAGATTTGTGTGAATAATATCGAGTTATATTACGAAAAAATTGGGGTAGGATCACCTTTGATTTTGGTCCATGGAAATCATGAAGATCACACGATTTTTTTGACGTTAGTCGATGCGATTAAAGACCAGTTTACATGTTATCTTTTTGACTCGAGAAATCATGGTAAGTCTTCAAAGACTGAGGTCTATGATTACTCAGTGATGGCCAATGATTATCTTATCGCAATCAAAGCACTAAATCTAGGATCCCCTTATTTTTTAGGTTATTCAGACGGAGGAATCATCGGGCTACATATGGCCTTAACTGAGCCAAATTCGCTGAAAAAAATGATCATATGTGGCGCGAACATTCATCCTTCTGGGATAGATAAAAAAGCACGTGAATCAATGACAAAAGAGTATCAAATGACACAAAATCCTTTTGTAAAAATGATGCTTGATCAACCCAATTTAACGTTTTATTCACTACAAAAAATCAGTATTCCTACAATGATTATTGCGGGAGAATTTGATGTTATTCAAAAACGACATACCCTCGCAATGCATCATCATATGAACTTGAGTCGGTTGGTTATATTAGAAAAAAAACACCACGATGACTATGTGGTCAACCGTGATGATTTAAAGGATTTAATTGTTGATTATTTACACGATTAAAGCAAGCCGAGTGCACGTAAAATAATATAGATAATATAGACGAAGTAGAGGATGAATAAGACCCATCCTTCTTTTTTATTGATCTGTTGTTTAGTCATCGAGAAGATGATGACAAGAGCAGTGATACCAATCAGGATAAGAGAGTCGAGTTTGACATCTGCATTCATACCAAGGGGAACCACAAGACCTGATAACCCTACAATAAAGAGAGAATTGAACACGTTAGATCCCAAGACGTTACCCAACGCGATTTCATTTTCACCCTTTTTCGCGGCCATCACCGAAGTCACGAGTTCAGGAAGTGATGTTCCTAAGGCAACCACGGATAGACCGACAAGGGTCGTCGCACGGGATGCTTCCATACTAAATGCTTGAACCAATATCTCAATAGCGATAAATTCAGCACCGGTGGTTACTAACCAACCGCCAATGGATACTCCAGATATTCCCAGGACTAACAAAATGACTGCTTTTTTAATATCAACCAAATGGACTTCAAGGTTTTCTTCTTGGTTTTTATGACTTCTTAACATTAAGTACATGTAATAACTGAAGGCTAAAAGAAGAAGTAAAGCTTCCCACCAAACAATTTGATTACCTGCGAAAAAATTCACGAGAACAGCAAGGAGAACTGTCATTCCCATCACAAAAGGTAATTCTTGCTTGTTCATTGATTTTTGGACTGCAATGGGCATCATTATCGCAGATAAGCCTAAGATTATGGTGATATTTGCAATATTGGATCCGATCACATTTCCCATCGCAATATCCGCTGTCGTGCCACTCGCTCTAGCCGATAATGAGGCCGCAAAACTAACCGCAAGTTCCGGTAGTGATGTCCCAAAAGCCACTAATGTTAAACCAATGATGAGCGGTGAAACATGAAATTTTCTGGCGATAGAAGAAGATGAGATAATAAAATAATCAGCACCTTTAATCAAGAACACAAAGCCAATACCGAGCATGGCGACATGAAGTAGATTTTCTAAAACGACACTCATCAGGATAGGAGTCATATAGTTACCAAACTTTCTTTGCTGATTCATCATAAAAAAATCATCGGGTGCCCTTGTTCATATAAGATGTTAAGGGTCCGTTGATGCTACAATTAATTGTAACATAAAAGCCGATTTCAGACAATAAAAAAGATGAAGATTGAGCATGTACACACACGCGTACATTGACATTTATCATAAAATATAGTATGATATCAGTATCACATCCCAGATGGAGGATAATGTTAGGAATGGAAGATTCAAGTAGTAGGATCGACGATCCAGTATACCCTAGTCACAAAGACATAAAGCCTTGTGCTTTTTTAGGTGTCTTTTTTTGTTATCTTGATGAGGTGAGCCTATGTTAGTCTCCATGTTCATCATGTTAATCTTAATTATTTTCACAGCAATTAGCACTGCAAGTGATACTGCGCTTCTTGCAATCAGCGATAATCGTGTCGATGAAGATGCTGAAGAAGGAAGTGTTGCAGCGAAACGTGTTCAAAAAGTAAACCTTGAACCCAAACGTTATCGTTTAGGATTACATCTTTTCAGTGT
>JBBIMC010000110.1:0-2281 GCA_037444605.1 Mycoplasmatota bacterium
CGATGGATAAGATTAACACCGGCTTGTAGCGCTTGCTATCAACGCCTAATGCATCCGCGATTTTATCGTGACGGAATCCTCCAATGGGACAGGTGTCATACCCATGTTCACGAGCAATGAGCATGAGTTGCATGGCGACTAAACCTGAATCAATAAGACCACTCTTTTCGATGCCTTCATCCGATTGTGTATGGATCATATTGCTGATATTTCTGAGTTGTTTTTCACGAACATCAGCAGGCATAAGGCCTTGATCGACAGCTTTATTATAGATTTTTTCGGCATGTTCAAACTTTCTTAGGTCAGTGAAGATGCAGATCATCGCAGCTGATGTATCCAGTTGACTCATATTTCCATAGAGCACAGGTCTTAGCTTTTCTTTAGCTTCAACGCTTTCTACGATGATAAATCGCCAGGGCTGCATATTCATCGAAGAAGGTGCACGCGTGGCTTCCTCTAAGATGACTGTCATTTCTTCTTTGGTTATTTTAATGTTTGGGTCATACACACGAATAGATCGTCTTTTGGTAAGTTCTGACATGATATACCTCCTTTTTTACGCATGTCAATTATAACATTTGAGATGAATATGTGAAATGAAAATGCCCAGGATATTATGCTATAATACATCTGTGAAAGGACGGTAAATCATCTTATGGAAGTCATACTCATACGTCATGGAGAACCACGTTATGATGAGGTTCAATTACGTGGTTATGCAGGCATGGGATTTGAATTGGGTAAACTCACCGATAACGGCATGATGCAAGCAGCGAAACGTGCCGCAGATCCCATATTAAAAGATGCCACACTAATTATTTCATCTCCTTATACGAGAGCATTACAAACCGCTGCAATCATATCCAGACTTACCCAGATTCCTTTAGTCGTTGAAAACGATGTCCATGAATGGATGCCAGATACTAAATTTCAGTTTGACTACAAAGTAGAGGATGCTTCTGAAGAATATTGGCGATTAAAGGGACAAAATACCCCGGAAAGAAAATTTCGTTGGGAGACCTATGATGCGTTGAAAGAACGTGTGAGAAAAGCGATTTTAAAACATAAAGATCACGAGAAAGTCATCGTAGTATGTCATGGCATTGTCATGTCAACGTTAACCCATTTTGATGATATTATTGAACACTGTGGAATCCGAGTGGTGACCTTATAATATGGATATCAAGAAGTTAGAAACTTGGTATTTACACAATCACCGCAAGTTAGTCTTTCGTGAATCAAAAAATCCGTATCACATCTGGGTTTCTGAAGTGATGTTACAACAAACGCAAGTCGATACCGTGCTTCCTTATTTTTCTAAGTTTATTGAAAAGTACCCCACTGTATCTGATTTAGCCATAGCGAGTGAAGAAGATCTTCATAAAACCGTAGAAGGTCTTGGTTATTATCGTCGTTTTCGTTTAATGCAGCAAGCAGCACAAAAAATCATTAGAGAACATCAAGGAATCTTTCCCAAGATATATGATGATATACGATCACTTCCGGGTGTAGGTGCATATACGGCAGGTGCGATCATGTCAATTGCCTATAATCAACCGTATAGTGCGACAGACGGGAACGTTATCCGTGTCATTTCTCGCTATTTGGGTGATGATCAAGATATGCGCCTTGATAAAAATAAGAAAAAGATTGATGCTTATCAACAAAGCATGATTGAGAAGGCAACGCCTTGGATTTATACGCAAGCCATCATGGAACTCGGTGCACTAATCTGTCGTCCGAGACAACCGAAATGTGAACTATGTCCCCTTAAAGAACATTGTTTAGCCTATACTCAAGGAACTCAAGATCAATTACCTATCATAACAAAACAAACAAAAACCAAAACGCATCAATATATCACCTTAATCATTGAAGATCATGATGCGTATTACCTTCGAAAACGCCATGAAGAATTACTTAAAGGGATGTATGAATACCCACAATTTGAGGGTGAGTCGGTTTATACGGTTTTAAGTGAACTCGAATCACAAGGCATCTTTTTAGATTTAAATGAAGAAAAGAGCACGTATAAACATGTTTTCAGTCACCAAACATGGCTGATGGATGTTTATCATGCGCATTTGATCAAAGGAAGTCATCCTGATTGGATTCGTATTGATAAACATGATTTTATGACATATCCGATGGCGATTGCCCATCGGAAAATTAAACGATAAGAAGGAAATATATGCACAAACTTGTCGCTAGTTTTCAATCTATTTTTCAAAAGAACGATCAGTTACGGTTGTTTTTTTCACCGGGTCGTGTCAATCTTATT
>JBBIMC010000110.1:2342-5291 GCA_037444605.1 Mycoplasmatota bacterium
ACTTATGGTGTGGTTGCAGCAAGAGATGATCAACATTTTCGTTTTTACTCAGCAAACTTTAAAGAACAAGACGTGGTTGAATGTGGTGTTGATCAACTTCATTTTGATAAGAATCATGGTTGGGCAAATTATGCAAAAGGTATTCTCTATGAATTAAAGGAAAGAGAATATAAACTCCCCTTTGGATTTGATCTTTTTGTCGAAGGAAACCTTCCTCCACAATCAGGTCTTTCATCTTCAGCTTCTTTAGAAGTTTTGGTAGGTTTCATCGCTAATGAACTCTATGGATTGGGATTATCACGGGTAGAAATCGCCTTATTAGGCCAACATGTTGAAAACCATTACATGGGTATGCATTGTGGCATTATGGATCAGCTCATTATCGCAGCAGGGATCAAAGACCATGGTATCCTTATGAACACAGATACCTTGGAGATGATCCAAGCGAATGCTTTTTTTAAGGGGTATCGCTGGCTCATTATGAACACCAATTACAAGCGGAAGACCACCGATTCAAAATATAACGAACGTGTGCGTGAATGTCATCGCGCAAAAGAAATCATACAAATCCAAAAGAAGGTGCGTCATCTCTGTGAATTAACACCAGAAGATCTTTCTTGGATCGACCCTTTGTTAAACGATGATGTTATAATTCGACGTGTTAGACACGTGATCACAGAACAGGATCGAACTTTAAAAGCAAAAAAAGCGATGGAAGAACACGATGTAACTACTTTTGCAAAGCTTCTTGATGAATCTCATCAATCATTAAAGGATGATTATGAGGTGACAGGGCAACACCTAGATACCCTGGTGAGTGAAGCAAAACTCGCGGGTGCGATTGGTGCGAGAGTCACTGGTGCTGGATTTGGGGGTTGTGCAATCGCACTCGTTCCAGAAGACAAGATCGATCAAGTGATGACGCATGTCAAACAAACATACGATAAAAAGACGGGAATTCAACCTGATTTCTACTTGGTCAGTTTTGAAGATGGCGTTAAAGAGATCAACCTTGATGAACTTAAGGATGCTCTTGTCGCGTTTGTGGATCACACAATTGACCTTGAACTCTTTCCAAAAGTAGAGAGAAGTAAACGATTGAAGAATCTATTTAGCTTTCTACATCTTCCATATGATGGCATCATCAAATCCTCGATTTTGGATTTTGATCTGGCACTTGAAAAAATGATCGATCGTGGGTATACTCTGCATTTGTTTTCACCTAATACCATTGAGGAAAGAGATGCTTTCGAGGCTTATCTCTATGATTTTGTCATGGAAGATCCACTCACTGTGAAGAAAAAATTCCATGATCAATATCTTTTAAGTCCCAAACATGCTACATCATACCTCTACAAATTATCCAAAGACGTCAATTACATCAAGACTGACCGGCTCAAGCAAAATATCAAATGGATTTATGATGGAACCTACGGGCCTCTAGAGATGACGATCAATCTTGCCAAACCCGAAAAAGATCCAAGAGATATTGCTAAAGCAAAAGATCTTCATGTTGAAGGTCGTCCTAAATGTGTTTTATGCAAAGAAAACGAACACAATTACTGGAATGCACGCATGAATCTTCGTATTGTCCCCATTCGATTAGGTGGAGAGCTTTGGCATTTCCAATATTCACCCTATCTCTATTATGATGAGCACGCGATTATTCTACATGATGAGCATCGACCCATGAAGATCACTGAGAAGACGATGGACTACCTCTTTGATTTTGTCGATCTATTTCCATCCTATTTCATCGGATCGAATGCCGATTTACCGATTGTCGGTGGATCGATACTCAATCACGATCACTTTCAAGGAGGGAAATATCATTTTCCAATCGAAGACGCAAAACCTATTGCATCCTATAATGATCAGTCCGTTGACATAGAGATTTTACACTGGCCACTATCAACCCTACGTCTAAGAGGGATCCATCGTAATGAAATCAAAGATATCGTCTATCGCATCTTTGCCGCCTGGAAAGTATATCAAAATGATGCACTCGAGATCATTCCCAAAACGAAGGAAACACCTCACCAGACGATCACCCCTATCGTAAGGAAAAGGGATCATGGATATGAAGTTGATCTTATCTTAAGAAATAATCGAACTAGCGATTCATTCCCAGATGGTATTTTCCATCCCCACGCTGATGTTCATCACATCAAAAAAGAAAACATTGGATTGATTGAAGCGATGGGGTTAGCCATCCTCCCAGGTAGACTTAAGGAAGAGATGACATATGCCATTGATTATCTTACAAGAGGTCATAGCCATCCATCGATTGAAAAGCATCGATTATGGCTCGATGAACTTAAAGAAAAAAAGATCGGTTCTTTTGAAGAAATCCAAAAAGAAATCGGTCGTAGGTTCGAGCGTGTGATTGAAGATTCTGGCGTATTTAAACAAAACGATCTAGGGATTCAAGCATTTAAAGAATTTATCGAATCATGTATTGAAAAATGACCTCTTCGGTCATTTTTTTATCGGTGATAGGGAAGTGCAAAAGCAACGACAGTCACTGTTGGGATGGGTAAAAGAAACAAGAGCCAATCGAGTGAGTGATCAATGATGAGAAAGGCGAGTAAACTTACGGTGAGTGCCAGAGCTCCTGAACAAAATATGATCAAAAACTTTTTGTTTGAAATAACAGCAAAAACAAGAAAAACGATCATCGATGCGGGAAGCGCAGCGATGAATGTTAACCAGACACGCGAGCGGTCAAGAAGAACTAAGTTCAAAATGACAAAGAGAAAGATCGCGAGCAGCCAAACCGAGGATACGATAAGAAAAGAGAGTTTGATCAGGTAAGGATGTTGTTCCCTCTTTTTTGATATCTTTTCGATGTTTTCTGGTTCTTGATAGATCAGCTCATCAATGGATAAATGAAAAAGATTCGCGATTTCACCAATGGTTAAAATATCGGGAACCGCTTCACCTCGTTCC
>JBBIMC010000111.1:0-2124 GCA_037444605.1 Mycoplasmatota bacterium
AAACCTCATCAAGTGACATCCCTAAACCAATCTTTCGTCCCGCTTTAAAGTTACGCGAGTTTTCTGAGGATGCAGTCACGATTAAATCACCAATCCCCGTTAAACCAAACGCAGTTTCCATTTTTCCGCCCATAATTTCCACGACACGCACGATTTCAACAATACCGCGCGTGATCACAGCAGCTCTAGCATTTTCACCCAAACCCAAACCGGTGCACGCGCCACTGATCACAGCGATCGCATTTTTTACTGCACCACCCACTTCAGAACCAATGAGGTCTGCAGACGTATAAATGCGTAAATATTTATCGTTTGCAAAAATATACTGAACTTCTTTGGCGAGTGCTTCATCTTTAGATGAACTTACGAGTAATGTCAGTTTTCTCACAATGACTTCTTCTGCATGAGAAGGTCCTGTTAAGACAACAAATCCTCTTAAATGCTCAGGACTAATCTCTTCTTCCACGACTTCTGAGATCCGCTTTAATGTTTCGGGTTCAATCCCTTTAGATACATTGATGAAAACCGAAGGTTCTTTGAGTAATGGATTTAAAGATTTTAGCAGTGGACGAACATATTTGGTAGGAACCGATAAAACAAAATATCGAGAGAAATCAATGACTTCTTGAATGTTTGTTGTTGCAATGATTTTTGTAGATAATTCATTCCCAAAAAAGGGATGTTGATGTTGATTGATGGTCATAACCGCTTTAGGATTGACGTCATAGATCAATACATCATGACCATTATCCACAAGCACTTGGGCGAGTGTGGTACCCCAGGCACCACCACCAAGAATACTTAGCTTCATATTACACCTTCTTTCTTAACACTAAACGAACGGGTGTTCCCGTAAAATCGATGGCACTACGAATTTGATTGAGCAAATAACGCTCATATGAGAAATGGACAAAGTCCGGATTATTGACATAAATTAGGAATGTCGGAGGTTTAATCGCGACCTGTGTGGCGTAATTGAACTGCGCTTTCCCATGATTATGTATGGGAGAAGGATTCATCGCGACCGCATCTTGAATCAAATCATTGATGACACTTGTTTGAACTTGCTTTTGGAAATTTTCAAAACAGGTATTTATCGCCGGAAAAATCGTATGGATACGTTGATTGTTTTTCGCCGAAACGAAAACGATAGGTGCGTAATCTAAAAATTTAAACTCATCACGAATTTTCTCTTCCATTTTTTTCATCGTCTTGTCGTCCTTTTCAACGGCATCCCATTTATTGACGACAATGACACAACCTTTTCCATATTCGGTGATATAGCCAGCGACATGTTTATCTTGCTCGATGACACCTTCTTCACCATCAATGACCAAAAGGGCGATATCGCTGCGTTCAATGGCAGATAGTGCTCTTAAGACACTATATTTATCTGTAGACTCATAGACTTTACCGCGCTTTTTGATCCCTGCGGTATCAATAACGACATAATCTTTTCGATCTTTTCTAAATTGGGTATCAATGGCATCTGTAGTCGTTCCAGAAATCTCTGAGACAATGACCCGCTCTTCACCTAAAATCGCATTGACGAGCGAAGATTTCCCTACATTCGGACGTCCAACGACACAAAATTGAATGACTGAGTCATCATAGATGACATCTTCATCAGTCATCAGTTCGATCACTTTATCTAAAAGATCACCAATCCCAATCCCATGAATGGTTGAAACAGCGATGGGATCGCCAAAGCCTAAGGCATAGAACTCATAGGTATTCGAGAGTTGATTGAGGTCATCAATTTTATTGACAGCTAAAAGGACAGGTTTTTCTGTTTTATAGAGAAGTTTCGCGATGTAATAGTCTGCATCAGTGAGACCATTTTTTCCATCAACGACAAAAATGATCGTATCAGCTTCATCCATCGCGACCTGTGCTTGTGCTTTGATTTGGTTTAAAAAAGGGGCATCGCCTAAGTCGATGCCCCCTGTGTCGATGAGGCGGAAATTTTTGGTCAACCATTCGGCTCTGGCATAAATTCGATCTCTCGTCACGCCGGGTTGATCATCGGTAATCGAGAGACGTGAACCAATGAGGCGGTTGAATAAACTTGATTTGCCGACATTGGGACGTCCGACAATGGAGACGAACCCCGATTTGAAAGGG
>JBBIMC010000111.1:2134-5285 GCA_037444605.1 Mycoplasmatota bacterium
TAAGGCATAATAAAACCTACTTTAACTTACTTTTTCTTCCCCTTTTGGAGTTTTTCTCCAAAGAGATCACCTAAAGTGACATTTTGTTCTTTATCATCATCTTCTAAATACTGTTCAAACGATTCTCTTTCAGCGCGTTCTTGGATGCGGCGAATCGATAATTTTAAGACCCATTGTTCTTTATTCACATCTGTGACAAGTGCTTGAACCTCATCACCTACTGCAAAATAATCTTCGGGGCGACTAATCTTTTCTGTGGAGAGTTCACTCGCAGGAATTTCTCCTTCGACACCTTGAACTTCTACTTTCGCACCCTCTTTAGAAAGTGCGGTAACTTTCGCAGCGACAATTTCACCACGTTTGATGGTCACATTTTTCCATGGGTTATCTTCTAATGCTTTTTTCGATAATGCAATGCGTTCTTTCTTCAAATCAAGTTGAATGATGGCTAAGGTTAATTCATCACCAATCTTCACATAAGATTCAAAGTTATCATTAGGATTCCAAGAAAATTCATTTTTATGGAGCAATCCTCTGACATCTTTCGCGACTTCAACAATAATTCCAAAAGGAAGTTTTTGGAACACTTGACCCGTCACTTGATCACCTACATGATGTTCATCATAGAATGCTTCATAAGGGGTCTTTTGAAGAGCTTTAATAGAAAGATCTAAACGATTGCCTTCCTTTTTGATGACTTTCACTTCGACTTCTTGACCTAAGGCAAGAACATCTTCGATTTTATCAATACGGTAATGAGATACTTGAGAGATGCGAAGCAGACCGACAACATGACTGAAACGAATGGTCGCTGCATGTGGTTCGATCTTATCGACGATTCCCTTGATGATATCGCCGGTATTGATGGCTTCAAGTTCATCTTGACGCGCCGCTAAACGTTGTTCATACGCCGCTTGTCTTTCTCTTTCAAAAATGGCTTTTCTTGAAGCGACAACACGCTTGCTTCTGCCTTTTAGGGTAGCTTCGATGATTTGTACTTCAAGAACTTTACCCTTGAGGGTATCCTTTTCTTTAACCAAATCATAATCGAGTAAGCTGTAGGGTAGGAAAATCTCGTTTTCTAAATAGTAAAGAACTAATCCCTTTTCAAGAATTTGTCTAACCTTGGCTTGAACCGTTTCTCCTGACTGAGCTAAAGCGCGGATTTTGTCGAATTTTTCTTCGACGAGTAAGGGTAAGCGTGACAAAAGAATTTGCGCAGGATCATCGGTGATCTTCTGCACACGTGCTTTGATTTTTTGTCCTACTTGGACTAAACCCTCAAATGAATCCGGTGCGGGTTTGTCATAGTTATCCAGGTGGATTTTGCCTTCTGTCTGTGCCTGGATATCGAGGTAAATCGTGTTCGACTCAACTTTGATGACAGTACCTTCTACGATCGAGCCCTGCTTCAAAAACTTTAACTCCATGTTAGTTCTCCTTTTTGTCGGTTAATTCAATAATTTTCATAACCACTTCATCAATGGTTAAATGTGTTGTGTCAATAATAATGGCATCATCCGCTCTACGGAGGGGTGATTCTTTACGGGTAGAATCTTTTTGATCACGGATTTTGATATCTTCAATCACCTGTGTAATCTCTGAAGATTTTCCCTTTTTTTGATGTTCTTTAAGACGTCTTTTCGCGCGTTCTTCCACATTGGCAGTTAAGAATATTTTCAAATCTGCATGAGGTAAGACCACCGTACCAATATCGCGACCATCCATGACGATGTTTCCGTAATTGGCTGCTTTTTGCTGCAATTCCACCATCTTTTTCCGCACATAGGGAAAACTTGAGACGAGGGAAACGTTATTGGTCACCGCTTCACTTCTTATATCTTCAGTGACATCACGATCGTTAATGAATATCTTATCGAAATCATAATGAATGTTGGAGGTTTCTAAAAAACGGTAAGACGCTTCATCGTTTAAATTCACCTTGAGCTCAAGTGCTAACAATGTCACCGCACGGTACATAGCACCTGTGTCGATGTGCGTCCACCCCATTCGTTTAGCGATTAAGGAACTTATCGTGCTTTTTCCTGATCCTGCAGGTCCGTCAATAGCTAATTTAAAACCGGGCATGTTTTTCCTCCATACGTCATCCATTATAACATAGTTTTAAGCGTTGTTTACGTGTTTATTGCGATTTTAACGGTGAATTTCCATAAAGTTTCTTCACCTCATGGATTTTAAGAGGACGATAACTTCCGCGTTCAATTCCCTCTAAAGTGAGAAAGTCATAGCGAACACGTGTAAGCTTTTTCACCTTATGTCCAATGGCTTCTACCATCTTTCTAACCTGTTTGTTTCTGCCCTCAATCAGGGTCATGGAGATGAGTGAGGTTTGATTGTGTTTATCGAGTTCAATCAATCTCACAACTTTAGGTTTTGCGAGATAGTCGCCATCGATCGTGACACCTTCTCTGAGTTGGACAATTTTCTTTCGAATCACGATGCCATCGACTCTAGCTAAATATTCTTTTTCCACTTCATGTTGTGGATGGGTAAGGATGTGGGTGAGTTCTCCATCATTGGTGAGAATCAGTAATCCTGCCGTATCATAATCCAAACGTCCTACGGGATACAAACGCAAGGCACGATGTTCATCGGTCAAAAGGTCAAGTACGGTCTTTCTACCTTTTTCATCGGATGCTGTCGATACGACTCCTGTGGGTTTATTCATAAGAAAATAAAAGTGTTCAACACGCTCAATGCGAGCACCATCGACTTCAATGAGATCATTAGGATTAACCTTAAAACCAAGTTCGGTGATGATTTCACCGTTAACTTTCACACGACCTGCTTGAATCATTTCTTCTGATTTGCGTCTTGATGCGATATTTGATTGTGCTAAAACTTTTTGTAATCTTTCCATGTCATCACCCGTTGTATTATAACATATATCCATATGTTTAGTTAACTCACTCCATAAAAAAAGCATCTTTTTTAGATGCCTTGTTTATCCTTGTGTTATTTATCTCTTGAAACGTAACTACCGTCATTGGTATTGACGATGATTTTTTCACCTTGTTCAATGAACATGGGAACCTTAACCATGAGACCTGTCTGCAACCATGCATCCTTCATGGCATTGCCTTTGGTGTCACCTTTGACGGCTGGCATGGTCTCTGTGACTTCTAAAGCG
>JBBIMC010000112.1:0-5246 GCA_037444605.1 Mycoplasmatota bacterium
TGGTTAAACTGTCTGTGATTTCGCTAATCCCGAGACCCGCACGATGTCTAGATCCCGTTGTTTTTTCAAAGTTTTGATTATCGGATAAAACGAAGTATGCGCCTGCACACAAAATGGAGTCACCACGAATGATGACCGCTCCATCATGGAGTGGTGTATTAGGGGTAAAAATATTGATCAACACTTCTTTGGACACTTGGCTGTTCATCATGATTGCTCGTTCAGCGTATTGATCAAGGGTGTTATGTTTTTCGATGGTCATGAGTGCACCGATTTTTTGACTTGATAAAATCATCGCTGCATCGACAATCGCTTGTTTGGTGCGTTCGCTCCCCATGACAAGTTCTTCATTTCTCGAATCTGCTTTCCAAACAAATTCCAAACTTCTTCTGATATCGGGTGCCATGATGACGATTAAAACGATCGGCAGCCACTCTGTTAGATAAGCAAGGATTTTCGAGCTGATGAGCAGATCAAAATAATTTGCCAAAAATGCGAGAAAATAGACAAGTAAAAATGACGAAACTACGGCTAGCATTCGTCTATTCGAAATCAAAAACTTGACGATGAAAACCACCAAGACCCAGACAAAATAGGCATCGACGATGATTTTCCAAATGGGTATATCATTCCACATGTTTGTGCACCCCTTTTAACTACTATTCATTATATCACATCTTAAGATGTCGAAACGATAAAATCAAGCAAACATTGAAGATATCAAGAAAAGAGACTATAATAGGGAATGGTGAGAAATCACCCGTGACTTGAGGAGGGATCAACATGTTAATGACATTTGTTAAAAGCAGTTTAAGCTAACCGCCTTGAGGATATGGACGAAAAGATAGCATCTTTTTATTCTGATCCTTAGGGCCTTCATGCGTCAGTATTGACATCACGTTTAGACGCACACTGTGCACGCATACAAGAAAGGAATACTATGGATCAAGCACTACTCGTAGGTCTCGCCTACACCCAAAACTATGAGGACACGATGCGTTCACTTGATGAACTCGAAGCGCTCGCTGAAGCACTTGACATCAAGACTAAGGACAAAGTCGTTCAGAATGCTAAATTAATTACCCCTAAATACTATATCGGAAGCGGGAAGGTTCAAGAAATCAAAACCATGATCTCTGTCATGGATATCGATATCGTGATTTTTGATGATACCCTATCCCCTGTTCAACAACGAAACTTAGAAGCCGAGCTTGATGTTCAAGTCATCGATCGCAGTTTCTTAATTCTTTCGATCTTCGCTCTTCGTGCCCAAACCAAAGAAGCGATGCTTGAAGTAGAACTCGCCCAAAAGATGTATCTTCTTCCTCGTTTAATCGGCATGAGAAGTTCCTTATCACGCCAAGGCGGTGGATCCTATAACGCAAAGGGACCCGGGGAAACCAAACTCGAACTCGATCGCAGACGCTTAGCTGAAGATATCACGTTTATCAAACGAGAACTCGAAAAGATCAAACTTGAAAAGATGATCTCACGCAAACAGCGCATGAAAAATAGAATTCCTGTCGTCGCTTTAGTGGGATACACCAATGCTGGTAAATCGTCGATCATGAATTCGCTTACTGAATACATGCATCACGATTCAGAACCTGTATTAGAAAAGGATATGCTTTTCGCAACCCTTGATACAAAAGCGAAACGAATGCAGAAGGAAAACTATCCTCCCTTTATTTTGATTGATACCGTTGGGTTTGTTGCGAAACTTCCCCATGAACTCATTCGAAGTTTTGAATCGACCTTAAGTGATGTGGTGAATGCGGATTTACTCATCCATGTGGTTGATGGTGCTTACTTCAAAGAAGAACAGATCACCACAACCAAAGATGTCCTTCAATCCATTGGTGCGGGAGAAATCGAACGTTTGCTCGTGCTCACTAAAAAAGAAATCGCCCCTTATACGCCCGTACTCGATGAAGACTATTTGTTCATTTCCAATCGAACAAAAGAAAACATCGATGAACTCGTAAACATGATTTATGGACACATCTACAAAAACAATCGCATTGAACTCTTAAAGATTCCCTTTGATCAAGGTCATATCTATTCGATGATCAAAGAAAATAATACCATTTTAGAAACACGATATGAAGATGATGGCACCTATGTCAAAGTCATCTTGACACCTGATCAACGGATTATGTTGTCTTCCTATATTATCAATAAAAGCGCTTAGTTAAGCGCTTTTTTGTTTAATGAATTGATAAACTTGATCATTTTTTCCAACATCTCATCGGGGTGAACAATGAGATCAAACCGATTCGTTTCTAAGTACTGTAGATGAGGATTAGTCATGGTGTCAACCAAAGCCTCGATGAGTTCGTTTCCTCCAAAAGGATCAGGATCATGACCATAGAAAATCAACGATTTATAATTTAGATATTTGAAATCGGCTTTACTAAACAGATATGAACTGAGTAAGTCTTTTATCATCGACATCTGTGAACGCTCATGGGCTTCGGTGTACTGTGAGATCAACGCCTCAAAAAGATCAATCGCGTCTTCGTCTTTGATTTCTTCTTTAATCTGTTCAATGAGTACTTCCTTTATATTGGCAAGCGGCATGATGCGTCTTAATTCTGAGAGTTGATCAATCGCTGCTAACACATTTTGAACGACTTCATTGGAGATGTCGCTTTCTTCTTTGGGACGCATAAGTGTGTTATAAAGGATCAACCCTTCACATTGGCTTGCGTGGTCCCTTGCAAACGATAGCGCTAATCCACCCCCGTGACTCATTCCCATGACCCATACTTTTTTGATCTCTAACACTTTAAGTAAATCGGAGATACAATCGCTCACCTTGTCAATCGTCATCTTCGCACCATAATCATCGATGGTGATGATTTGATATTCTTGAGCCAATCCTTCTTGAAGTTTAAAGTAAGCATCTCCAGAAAACATCGCGTTTCCCAAGAGTAAAACAAGGACTTTTGGCCCTTCACCAAACTGTCTAAAAATGATGACATCACCGCGGTGGTGAAAACTTTTGCGGGGATGGGTTCTGATGAATTCTTGATAGGCATCATAAAGTCCCATCGATTACATCAATCCTTCCTCTTTTAGACGTTTTAAGACGTAGAGTTCGCGTTCAATCCAGGTTGCGATATGTTGGTGCTTTTTTGCTAACTCATTATTTTTAATCGCTTCATCAATGCTAATGAATTCAAGTTGATAGCCATATTCGATTTCATAGTCATCGAGATCCGTTTGATCAATGGTGCTTTCGCTTTGACAAAGGTAGTATCTTGAATACATCTCGAAGATTTGTTCTGGGTTAAAGACTGATCGTCTCTTTTCATGCATCATCCCATAAGGTGTGATGGTCTCTGGAATAATGCTTAATCCCGTTTCCTCTTTTGTTTCTCTTATGAGAGCGACTTCATCAGATTCTCCCTTTTCAATACCGCCTCCAGGAAACTTGTACTCTTCGTACTTTTTTCCTTTAATCATCGCGATTTTATGATCCTTAATGATGATGGCTCGAACGGCTTCACGAAAAAATATCTCTGATAATTCATCGTAATCATGTTTATCAAAAACTTCAAGAATGCGCATAGGTGACTCCTTTAGTAGTTATATTTTACCTTAAAATAAAAAAAGTTTACTTCTTTTTCACTTAAGAGAATAGAAATAAACTTCAAAAGGTCAATGGCGGAAGAGATGGGATTCGAACCCACGTGCCCCTTTTGAGGACAACTGCATTTCGAGGGCAGCTCGTTATAACCACTTCGATACTCTTCCTTACTTAGGATGATTCATGAAAAAATCATCCACATATGTTCTAAATTCTTGAACTGTTTGTGCTTGAGAAAGTTTTTTTCTCAGCTCAGAGGCATGGTCAATCCCTTTTAAATACCAAGGACCATGACTGCGCATTTCTAAGACCCCTGTGCGCTCTCCTTTTAATTCTACCAAAGAATTTAAGTGTGTCAACATCATGTCTCTAATTTCTTGATAGGTCGGTCTTTCTGGTGTCGTTCCATCCTTAAGATATTGATCAATTTCCCTAAATATCCAAGGATTACCTAACGCTGCACGACCAATCATCACGGCATCACACCCCGTAAAATCGAGCATGCGTTTAGCAGAAGGTCCATCCGTGACATCGCCATTTCCAATGACAGGAATCGTTACTGCGTCTTTAACCGCTTTGATCACATCAAGATCCGCATTCCCACTATAGCCTTGAGAACGTGTTCTTGCGTGAACGATAATGGCACTCGCCCCTGCGGCTTCAATCTTTTTGGCAACCTCCACTGCATTCACACTTGAGTGATCCCAACCACTGCGGATTTTGACAGTCACGGGTTTGGATACTTTCTCAACGATCGCTTTAACGATGTCATAGATTTTATCGGGATCTTTCATCAGTGCGGACCCTGCTTGTGCCTTTATGGCCACTTTGGGAACGGGGCATCCCATATTGATATCGATGATGTCACAATTGGAGTGCTTATCGATGTATAATGCGGCGTTCACCATGGTTTCTAGATCGGATCCAAAAATCTGTTGTGCCATTGGCTTTTCAACATCCGTCATATAGAGGAGTTTTTTTGTTTTTTCATTTTCATAGAGAAGACCTTTATCGGATACCATTTCCGCATAAACCAACCCAGCACCATAGCTTCTTGATAGAATGCGAAAAGGAGAGTTCGACACTCCCGCCATGGGTGCTAAAATGATTTTATTTTCAATGGTTAAATTTCCGATTTTGAATGACATGTTTCTCACCGCGCTTATTGTATCACATCCCATAATGACTTGCAAATATGGTACAATAACCTAGGTAGGAGTGTTAATGATGAAAGATTATGCGCTAAAAAGTTATGCCTATAATAAACAGGTAAGAATCTATGTGTCAAGTTCGACACAACTCGTTGAAGAAGCTAGAAGAATTCACCACACATGGCCCACAGCATCCGCGGCGTTTGGTCGTGTTTTAACGGTTTCAGCCATGATGGGTATGATGTACAAAGAGGAAGAAACGTTGACCATTAGAGTCAAAGGCGATGGTCCGATCGGATCCATTTTAGTCGAAGCGAATGCCAAAGGCGAAGTTCGTGGAGAAATTGTTAACCCTAATGTCTATATCGTCTATGATGAAGGACCCAAAAAGGGGAAGCTCAATGTGGGTGCAGCGGTAGGTCAAGGTTTCATTCATATTACTAAGGATTTAAAAATGAGAGATTATTTCACTTCGTCATCTGAAATTCAAACGGGGGAAATCG
>JBBIMC010000113.1:0-5242 GCA_037444605.1 Mycoplasmatota bacterium
GTCTCATCTTTTTGATGGTGTAAATGATGATTAAAAAATTCTGTCTTCGTCACATAGTCCAAAACATCGAGTGAAATCGAAGAATCAATCAAATACCCAAAGGATGGATAAATCATCGATAATGACATTTTTTCTAAATCTCTTAGAACAAGACGAATATATTCACTGGAGGGTAGATAAGCTTTTTCAAATTGAAAGATCATCTTCTCAATATAATCAAGTGAAGGGATGGATTGAGCTTTGTAATAACTTGAGAAAAGGTAAGCAGAAAATAGGGTCTTCGACACATGATCATATGTGATAAACCCTTCAGGATATGGCAAAAAGCGCGTTTTAATAAACTGAATTTGAGATCGAAATGAAAAAGAAGTATGATCAATTTGATCAAAACTAATCCACTGTACAGGGATATTCAAATTGATAATCTGTCTAATAATAAACTCATGAGAGATGATGGTTCCTTTGAAGCCTTGTGCAATGATCTTATTAAGGACATCCAAAGTCGTCATATCCGAGTGTTGAATCGTAATAAATGTCAGATCAGCAAAGGATATTTTTTCAGTGAGTTGAAGAGAAAATGCATCAAACACTTGTAGTGTGGGTACATCGATGAGCATCGTATAGGTGCTATTTTTAATTAAGTAGGCATATGATGCATGCAAACGATCGACAATAAAAGGCCCCAAAGGAAGGACCTTATGATGTAGTCGGATTTGTTCATTCATAAAACCACCTCACAATTCATAAAATTAATACGAAGTGATTATACTATATATGTGACAAAATATGGATATTTCTTGCATTTAATTAATTAATTTGTAAGTTTTTACTTCAATTTCATGCGTTTTGCGACATCATCGATGATAAAAACAGCTTGATCGAGCATTTCTTTCGTATGGAGGGCGGAGACCATACAACGAATTCTTCCCTTGCCTTTGGGAACGGTTGGGAATACTATGCCAGACACATACACACCCTCATTCAACAGTGCTTTTGAGAAGGCAACTGTCAGTGCTTCATCCCCAATCATAATCGGTGTGATGGGTGTTTCGGAATGTCCAATATCAAACCCGCGTTGCAAAAGTTCTCTCTTGAAATATTTGGCGTTATCCCATAGTCTTTCAGTATATTCATTGGACTCTTCGAGCATATGAAAGGCTTCGATGATCGCTGCAGCAGCTGCTGGCATCATGGCTGTCGAAAATAATAGTGGACGACCACGATGCAAGAGCCAATCTCTCGTCACTTTGGTACCACAGACATACCCACCGACAACACCAATGGCTTTAGAGAGGGTTCCAATAATAAAGTCCACTTGTCCATGAAGACCGAAGTGGTCAACAGTTCCACGTCCTGAACGTCCCAAAACACCAGAACCATGTGCATCATCGACATATGTCATGGCACGATATTGTTTTGCAAGCTTCACGATTTCTGGTAATTTGGCGATATCACCATCCATCGAGAAAACGCCATCTGTGATGATCAACACTTCATTATATTGATCTCTTTTCTCGATTAACACGCGTTCTAAATCAGCCATATCTGAATGCTTGTAAACGGCACGATCAGCTTTGGATAGACGAACACCATCAATGATTGAAGCATGATTTAACTCATCTGAAATGATGAGATCTCCTTGATCAGTAATCGCCTGAATCACTCCTGCATTGCATGCAAACCCTGATTGGAACACTAAAGCAGCCTCTTCATGCTTGAAGCGAGCGATGGTTTGATCGAGCAATTCGTGGATGTCCATATTTCCCACGATCGTGCGCACAGCACCTGCACCTACCCCATACGTATCAACGGCTTTTTTTGCTGCTTCCTTCAGACGTGGGTGATTTGCAAAACCTAAATAGTTATTGGAAGATAGGTTGATCACATCTTTCCCATTCAGATGAATGATCGCATCACAAGGACCTTCATTCACGGGTAAAATCCGATAAACCCCTTGATCTTTTAATTGTTGTAGTTTGTCGTTTATGGTTGACATCATAACCTCCTTAAGGGATGAGTACTACTTTACCACTGTTTCCCGATATCATCGTTGCCATCGCTTCTTCCATCTGATCAAAGGGATAGAAATGGGTAACGATTTTCTCTAAATCGAGTTGATGATTTTTAATCATGTCTGTCAGTTGGTCCCATGTTTTGAACATGAGTCGACCGACGACACCATAAATACTGATTCCTTTAAAAACGATATCATTGGATAAATCGATATCAATATCGGTGCTCGCGATCCCTAAAAGTGACATTTTTCCGCCTTTTTTGACGTATTTAAACGCAGCTTCAATCGCTGATTTATTGCCAGAAAATTCAGTGACAACATCGACTCCTCGGCCATTGGTTTCTTCAAACACACGGGCAATCACGTCCTCTTTAAGTGGATTAATCACCACATCAGCACCGAGCTCTTTGGCTAAGTTAATTCTGAAATCGTTGACTTCAATCGCGATAATTTTCTTCGATTTCATCGCTTTGGCAATATTCACGCCCATCAAACCAATCGGCCCACAGCCAACCACAGCGACTGTTTTATCCGTGATATCAAAGTGAATCATTGTATGCACGGCATTCCCCAGTGGTTCTTGAATGGAAAGATATTTTGGATCTGCGGTTGTTTGATTGACAATCAAATTATACGCTGGCATCTTCGCATATTCAGCGAAACAACCATCGGTATCAACACCAATAATCTTTGTATTTTCACAGATGTGATATTCACCACGTTGGCAAAATTCGCAGGTACCACAAACGATATGGGTTTCAGCAGAAACGATATCACCAACCTTGACTTTGGTGACTTGTTCTCCTACTTTGATCACACGACCCGAAAACTCATGACCCACAGTAATTGGCGGATTTATTCGACCTTGACTCCACCGATCCCACTTGTAAATATGCACATCAGTTCCACAAATGGAGGTGGCCAAAACTTTAATAAGAACCTCATCTGGTTTAAGGTCCTCTGGCACTTTCTTGATGACTTTTTTAAACCCTGGTTCTCTTTTTTCTTTAATGTATGCAATCATGTCCATGATTAAAAATGATCTCCTTTGATGTACATCGCGTCTTTACTTCTATTATAGCGTGAAAGGGCTTACAATGCCATAGCAAAATGATCGATTAATATTTATCTTGTACGATTCTTAGGAAAGCTGCACTATAGTTTTCCATGATAAACAGATAATGTCTTTCCTGGTAAAAGAAACCAAAATCACGACGGAAAGTAATCGTTGGATTGGTGATATCAATGATGGGAATCAATTGATCATACGCCCCTTTGAGATGTAGCATATGGTCACGATAGGTCAATTTTACCTCGCCTACAACATCAAGCCCACTGGTTTCTTCATTGACGAAACAGAGTTTGGCATCCGTTGAAACAGTTGAATTTTTTAGCTCTTCTTTAAACTTCCGCTGAAATTTATCCCATTCGATTAAATTATCAATCGAAAAGCCGTGAATAAATCCATACTCATCCATATGTCCTTTGGTATGGCAATGGGTGCATTCAACCACATTGCCGTCGGTTTTGATCGTATGGAGGGATTCACATACAGGACAGACATAAACCACATTTTCTAGTCCTTCTGCAAGTTTATCCCCGGGATGTTTGATCATGTTTTTACGCTGATACTCATAAGCATTATGATATAACGCTTTTTGAATCGTATGATTAATGTCTTCAACGGTCATCTCTTTGACTTTTTCTTTAGGGATAGTCAATTCATAATAAAATTCTGCAAAACGATTTTTACGTTTCCCAGTTGCCCAACGTGGTTTGGATAAATAACCACCTCGAACATTGCACGTGATGACATCAATTTCTAGTTTTTTAATCAACTTCATCGTTGATTCTTCGATATAGTTAGTTTCACCATAGAAGGTTGTATCGCCTTCTGGGAAGATCAGAATGGGATAACCGCGTTTAACCGCACCAATCAAATCACGCACTGTCGCTGTATCACTCTGACCTTTCTGTTTACGGATGACATGGGCGACTTGACTGACTAAGAAGCGAGTTGCTTTCTTTTTAAATAATGTTTGGTTGGCAACGATAAAAGGGACCTTTTTAAAAAGTAGAGGCACATGAATCACATCAAACATGAAGGTATGGTTAGCGAGCATGATAAAAGGTTCTTGACGTTTGAAGCTTACCCCTTCACCCAAGATAACTTTACGCTTCGCATCCTTTGCCATCCATAACTTAACCAAGGGTCGAAGGATCCCCATTAAGAGGTCTTGCTGTTTATCAAGCTTTCGTTTTTCCATCATTAAATCTCGCTCATCAAATAGTATTGTAATGCAATAAGTGTTTTGCCATCAGTGATCTGTCCATCCCTTAATAAAGCCTTTATCTGCTCTTTATCAACGATCATCACTTCAATATCCTCATCATCATCCATTGCTTTAGGATTTTCCTTTTTGATACATTCTCTTGCGAGAAATATATCTAAAACTTCATCGCTATATCCAACACATGGGTGAAGGGTAAATAGATGTTCATACGCACTCGATGTGTATCCTGTTTCTTCTTCTAATTCTCTTTGAGCACATAGCAAGGATTCTTCCCCGAAATAGTCTTTTTTTCCTGCGGGAATTTCAATCATCACCGATTCAATGGGATAGCGATATTGGATCGTTAATATCACCCTTCCATCAGGAAGTAAGGGTAGGACACAAGCGCCACCTGGATGTTTGATGACAACTCTTTTATTAATGGATTCATCGTGAAGTTTGACATCATCTTCATATAATGTTAGAAAACTCGTTTCATATTTCTTTTCACGCTTGATTCGTTGTTCTTTCATCAGCTGCTCCTTATTTTAAGTAAGATCATTTTGTCTAATCCACTGATCAATGATATGAATAGTTGATTTGACGACATCGATTTGTACGTGTTCTAAAGTGTCATTGGGGGTGTGATAGACGTTACTTCTTGAATCGTTGGTCCAAGGCATACCGATAATGGTTGTTGCACTAATGCCTATTTTCGCAAATTCCGCTGCATCTGTTCCTCCGGTCAAAAAGGCAAGGGGTTGTGTCTTGGTTTTTAAACCTATGGATTCCGCTGTTTGATTTAGATCCATGGCTAATTTTTCATCTAATTTAACAAAATTATTCAAGTCAGATGTGAGAAAGAAGAGTTCCTTTTCATCATAGAGACAATCCATATTAATCATGAAGGTGGGTAGTTTTTTTAGCATGGCTTCGTGGGCTCTTGCAAAAGCAC
>JBBIMC010000114.1:0-5199 GCA_037444605.1 Mycoplasmatota bacterium
GATATGCAGTAACATTTACGTTATTCATCTCTGCTGTGATGGTGATCATTCATTATTTAAAACTTGACCAACAACGTAAGACTCATGCAAAACTTAGAATCATTATTCCTGAAAACTTAAACTATGCGAATGTGTTTGACGAAGTGTTTCATAAATACGTGACCAGTTTTCAACTTACTCGTGTCAAGACCACCGATTTTGGTACGATGTTTGAACTCACCTATCTGATTAAAACCAAAGCAGACATGGATCAAAAAGCTTTTATCGATGAGCTTCGTGTCAGAAATGGAAATCTTTCCATCACACTGACCACCGATTATATCTCGATTGTTTCCGAATGATTTATCATAGAGGTCTTGGACCTCTTTTATTTTTATAAAATAAAAAAGTGAGATGATCTCACTTTGATTGATCAATGGTCGGGACGACAAGATTTGAACTTGCGACCCCTTGCACCCCATGCAAGTGCGCTACCAAGCTGCGCCACGTCCCGGATTTTAATTGACCTCATTCATTGTAACACAAGGTGATTTTCTTTTCAAGGAAAACCCTAAGTTGTGCTTAATTATTATATCAAATGTCACAAAGAAAAAAAAGAGCAGGGTGCTCTTTTTTGTGTTATTTTGCGAGTGAACCCATGGGGTCCCAAGGTTTTAAGATGATGGGTTTCGTTTCCCATGCTTTTCTCTGTTCAGCAGATAAATATTTACTGTGAATGACGGCTTGATACACGTAGCGATCAAACCATGTATCACTGGCTAAATAGTAACCCTTGTTGCCATTTTGATCGCCCCAAGAGTTCTCAATTTTCCAACGATTGGGAAGTCCTTCATCGAGATTCACCGCGGTGATGACCATGGCATGATTCATGGAAGAACTGCTATAATCCAGTTCATCCTCTTTGGTCATGTAAAGGCTCATTTCAAGCATGTCTTCATAATCGAATTGTTGATCATCCCAAATGCCTGCGACACGATCCCCATAACGTGAGACATCAGATCCAAACCAAACAACTTCTTGATTCTTAAGTTGTGTCAAAACGAGATCTTTCAGGGCAGGAATATCAAGATTTAAATACTTAATCTCACGACCACCAACAACGTTACCTAGATATGCAACGGAATAGGTTCTAAGATAAGGTTTATCTTTGGTCGGCGCATGAATGACCGAGACATATTCTTTGAGTGTATCCCCAAATTCATCCTGATAGAATCCAAGAGGTGAAAGTCCCTTTTTGATATGATATTCTTCCTTTGAGGTATATTCAAAATCAAATGTTTTGGGTGGAACACCAAAGTTGGTCACCAAGAAGGTATAGAGTTCGCTCAATGTCTGCTCTTTTAAACTGGGAATTTCCTCTGCAAGTCCATCTTCAACTAAATGTCTCGCATTGGCTGCATATTGACGAAGTTTTATGTTGATGATACGGTTCATGAAGCCTGTATTGGATGAAGATGCCGTTTCAACCATCGCTTCTTTGGGCACGACCCCATATTTTTCCACCAGACTCACAAACATATCCCATTGACCACCATCTTGAATACCAGTCTTTAAGATATGCTGTAGGGTGCGATCATCTTGATCACAGGTTAAAAAGTCATCGATGGATTCAATAAAATAGTTGATTTTTTCGAGTTTGTCATAAAATGCTGTGTAATTTTGTGAGAATTCGAAATCCTTGAGATCATACTTTTTCGCGACGATTTCTCTTAAGACATTAAGCCCAGCAAAGATCCAGCAACGACCGCTGCTCTTTTGATTAGTCACTGGGAGTGTCTTAATTTCATGCGAGAAGCGGAACTGATTCATCGGTTTAACTTCTTGCTTGTCAAAAAGGTTGGCCAACTCATTTTTAACCAGCACGCGTCTTAACGCTTGTTGAACCGGCTTATTTTCATAATGTAACGCTAAATTTTCTAATGCTTTTGGTGTGATTTTTTTCATACATATCCTTCTTTCTAGATAGAGAGCATCCGTTCATCTTTAAATGTTTCCACGATCGCAAAGTCATTATCTTTGACGATGACTAATGAGGTATTGACATAATTAATAATGTTGGAAACACGTTGAGGTGGAACAGCGATGAGAAGCTGAATCGATAAGCTGTTATAGAACTTCATCATCGCATCGATTCTGGATTCATCCATGTTGTTGAAAGCTTCATCGAATAAAACGATACAACCGGAATCAATACGTCTGTTTTTAGTGAGTAATTGTTGGAATGAAGCCGCGATAACAATGTAGAACGGAACTTGGGTTTCGCCCCCTGATTTTTCTTTGGATACTTTGGAGAAGTATGATTTGTTTCCATTCTTATTGGTGACTTCGATATCATAAGACATATAGTTACGATAATCTAAGTATTTATAAGTAAGTTGGTCATATTCAGGATCATTAGACGCGATCTTTTCAAAGAGTTCCATGAGGACTGTTTCATTCCGTTTGGTTAAACCTTCGGTGAATAGCGTGTGCTTTTGAATCGCTTCATTGGCCATAATGATCTCATAATACATCTTGTAATCTGGATTATCACTCGCTTTGTAGGTAAGTTGATACATATCAGAACCGAACACCTTATCGGTGAGTGCATAATTCAATTCTTCGATTTGTTGTTGGGCATTTTCAATCGATGCTCTAAGTTTACCCACAAACTCTTCTTTGAAGCCGATTTCAGAGTTTCTTCTTAATTCAGACGCTTCACGTTCATAACGGATTAAGTTGTTGTTTCTGATCATCTGAGCTTCTTGTTCAAAGTAGATTAAATGTTCGTAATTAGGTGCTGCACCAAAGTGGAAGTTGAACACATAATTCTTCATCTGATTGACAAGATCTGCTTCCCCCTTCACAACGGAGGTATTTAATGAAACATTCGAATCACTTAAATACTCGGTAATCCGGTCGTGATCGAGTTTGAACTTGAGTTTGAGTGCATAGAATTGGGTATTCGCTAAGGATAGTTTTTCCGGATGCTTTAAGGAGAGTGCTTTTTGTTCCTTAGAGAATTCTTCAATCATATCTTTGGCATCATCAATCGCATCCAAAATGCGTTGACGTGCTTCTCTTTGAGTGGCGATGTCACCGACAATCTTTTCTTGATCCGTTTTAAGTTGACGACGATTATTCCGTGCTTTTTCAATCTGTTCATCAATCTTTTGTAAATTCTTATCTTTACCTAAGGATTGAATCTGATCTTCGAGCAAGAGATATTCTTTTCTGGTCTGTTTGATGAGATCGATGTATCTGAGTTGTCCCTGATGAACGAGTTGATTGGACTTCGATTGTCCTAAAAGACGCATGATGCGATCGTTTTTATCTGAAAGATCATAAAGTTTGTCCATTTTCTCTTCAAGCAACGTAAGATTTTTCTCTTCCATCGCAAGTTGCATTTCTGTCGCTTGATTCCCAATAAATGGGGTTTCATAGGTTCTTGGGTTAATTTGACGTGCGGTATGATTGCTATAGGTCATACAGGTGGGTGTAATCGCACGATTATAGTTCTTTAAATCTTGGACATGTTCAACACAATACGTATTATTTAAAATCATGTTGACATAGTAGCGTGCGTAATTGGAGTCCGTCGTAATTTTTTCAGCGAGCGTTCCTGGATTGATTTGATCATATGCGTTTAATTTTTGGGTATTCACTAACCCAACGCCATAGATCTTCTGCTCAAATTTGACGCGATCATAAATATCTAAAGCATCGGAAAAATACATCGGATCGACAATGATATCGAAACGTTGTGTCGCTAAATAACCTTCTAGGGCATTACGCCATTTTTCATCGGTGACTTCAAGCATTTCACAAAGTGGTTGGACTCTGATCTCTTTTCGATAATGACTCGAGAGTTCTTCGTTCAACGTTTTAATGAGGTTTTCTACATAGAATGGGTATGTCTTCACATGTCGTTTTAATTGATTTAAACGATTTTGTGTCAGACGAATTTCTTCAGATAAATCGCGCTTTTCTTTTTCGATTTTATCTTTTTCGTTAAAGAAAGCTTGTTTATATGCTTGTACATCGACATCGAGTTGTTGGAGATACGAAGATAGTTCATCGCTGGATAGGGCATCTTCTTGAGTTTGAAGATAATTAACAAAGGCTTTAAACGATTGATTATTTAAGCTGTTCGTGAGTTCTTTAATGATGTTAAACTCTTTAAACAGCACTTCTTTTAACTCTGTGATGGCTTGTTTTTGATGTTCGTATTCGGCACCCTTTTTCTTTAAAGCGTCTTCATAGTTTTGGAGGGTGCGTGATAAATCAGAATCGTTTTTCGCACGATCCAAGCTGATGATCGCTTGATCTAATTCTTCGATTTGATCATCGAGCTGTGCTTTTGAGTCGCGTAAAAGATCGAGTCTCTTTTCGATACCCACGAGTTTTTGTTCTTGGTCTTTCATGAACGCTTCTCGCTTTTCAATCCAGTTCAACTGATCAATGATTTGATTGATATCTTTTTGATCACGATTCTGTTTGATCTCTTCTCCCACTTGGATAATGGCATCAAGTTTATCAAGTTTTTCTTTATCGCGTTTGATCTGTGCTTCGACTTTCTTTAATTGTGCGACATTATTCTTGAGTGATTGGATATCAATCGGATCATCATCGAGCAAGAATTCGAAGACGAAGGCCTGTAAATCGATCGAACGGAATGCTAGAGCTTTGGGTAAAATTTTCGCATACTTTGTCGCATCCATCCCGAAAAAGCGTGCTAAAGCATCGCGGTATTTCTTTTGTGATTCAAATGGACTGAATTCCACGTCAATGGACTTTAAATAGCCCTTCATGCTCTTGTAATCACGTGGATATTTCTTTTCAAGAAAGAGTCCATCATGAATCGAAACGTTGTCTAAGAGGTAAAAACGCTCTTTGAGTTGTCCGCCTTTAGGTAAATCAAGTAAACACCCGATGGTGGTATACTTTTTCATCACTTCATCATAACTCAAACGCGGCCATTTTTTAAATGTCATCTTTTTTGCCGGCCAAAGAGCGCTTATCATTTTAGTAAACATCTCTTCCACCAAATCTAAAATCTCGTCTTGGCTTAAAAAACTCATTTCCATATCAATCTGATAAAACTCGCCTGGTGAGCGGTCAGCCCGGGCGTCTTCATCGCGGAAACAGGGCGCAATTTGAAAATATCTCTCCAAGCCAGCCACCATTAATAATTGTTTATATTGCTGCGGACTTTGAGGC
>JBBIMC010000115.1:0-5170 GCA_037444605.1 Mycoplasmatota bacterium
TAATGAAAAAACGATGAGTGAATTCACATTCCCATTATATTGATCTTACTTGGCAAATAAAAAACCAATCACTGGGATTCCCATGTGATTGGTTTTTGCTTAACATGATCGTTACACACCATCCCCCCATGGTGAGATAACCATCCGACATATGATTACTAATCTTGCTGGAAAAGAAGTTTCGCGTGTCTGACAAGCTCAATGAATTCAGCACGATATCCTCGTTCATCTTCTCCTAAAGAAGCATTCGCTCTTTCGATGATTTGATCGAAACTAGCGCTCTGTTTGTACGCTGAATCTCGTAATAATAAGCCAAATTCAACAACACTGCTTGCAAATTGATACGTTTCTGAAGGATTTAATGTAAATGCACTTGCTAACATCTGTTCTTCAATCAACATGGATGTTCCTGCATCTGGATGTTTGTAGCGAATCGCAATATTCACAAATTCATCTTGATAGTTTTCACCATTATAGCGTAAGATCTCTGGAATTTCAGAGGTTTTGGGTTCAACGGATTCATTCGAACTTGCAGGTATAATTTCATAAAATGCAATCACCACATGCCCTGATCCCATATCCCCAGCATCTTTGGTATCATCGTCGAAGTCTTCGTAATCGAGCACGCGATTTTCATAACCGATTAAACGATACCCCTTCACATGAAGTGGGTTAAATTCGATTTGAAGTTTGACATCTTTCGCGACAGTGACCATAGTCGCTCCTAACTGATGCATAAATACTTTTTCGGCTTCTAAGTATGAATCAATATAGTAATAGACTCCATTGCCGTGATCGGCTAAAGATTCCATAATGTCATCACGAAGATTTCCTGTACCAAAACCTAAGACACTTAAGAAGACACCCGATTCTTTTTTCTCAGAAATCAAGTCTTCTAATGCACTCACACTGCTGAGTCCTACATTAAAGTCTCCATCACTGGCTAAAATAATCCGGTTATTTCCACCTTCGATGAAGTTAAGTTCAGCCACTTTATACGCGAGTTCAATCCCTGCACCACCTGCAGTAGATCCGCCTGCTTGAAGATCATCTAGTGCCATAAGGATTTCTTCTTTATTGGTCGCGTCACCACCCTCTAATACCACACCTGCTGCACCTGCATACACGACCATCGATATTCGATCTTGGGGTCTTAGTTGTTCCACAAGGAGTGCCATCGCTTGTTTAAGTAAGGGGAGTTTGTTATCAGCAAACATACTACCAGAAACATCGATTAAGAACACTAGATTCATCCCTGCTGTCTCTTCAAAGACGATGTCTTCCGTTTTCAAACCGATCATCATGAGTTGATGATTCGTATTCCATGGCGCTAAACTTAATTCTGTATGAATCTTAATCACTTCATCCTCAGTAGGTCCTGCTAAATCATAGGTGAAGTAATTGATCATTTCTTCAATTCTTACAGCATCTACAGGTGGGAGTTCACCACCTTGAATATAGCGTCTTAGATTAGCATAAGATGCTGTATCTACGTCAGTTGAAAATGTTGACACGGGTAGATCATTGACCGCGATAAAGTCATTTTCTATAATCTCTTGATAGGATTCACCTGTTTGATAGTAATCCGGGTTACCTGAAGGTAAATACGCCACATTGACATCTTCAAGACTTGAACATGCCCCAAGTAACAATACACTTACAACAAGTCCTACTAATAATAATTTTCTCATCGTTATTCCCTCACTTTTCTCTTTTCACCTTAATTATAGGGATAAGTTATGACAAACTTTTGACCATCGTGTGACAATGTTGTGACAAATCAAGGATGGACTTGGCGTAAATCCTTTTTCGTGATATCATAAAAACAAACCCAATCGAGGGGGGAAACCTATGAAAATTCTCATTGTGGAAGATGAAAAGCATTTAAATGATCTACTTCATGACTACATCATCGATCAATATCCTATGGCAAAAATCCATCAAATCTATGATGGACTTTCGGCGTTAAATCTCTTAAGTCATGATTCTTTTGATCTCATTTTACTCGACGTGATGTTGCCCCATATCGGGGGCTTTGAAGTGTGTCAAAAGGTGAGAGAAACTTCATCGGTTCCCATCATTATGCTCTCAGCCTTAAATGATGAAGAAAATCAACTCAAAGGATACAATCTGGGTATTGATGATTACGTAACTAAACCTTATAGTCCAAAAATTGTCATTAAAAAGATTGAAGCTGTCTTAGCACGTTATGACAATACCACACCTGAAGACATGCAGCGTTATGGTGTTATCGATTATAACTTTGCTAAGTATAAGATCTTTATCAATCATAAGCCCATTGAGCTCAGTAAAAAGGAATGGGAACTCTTTACCTTATTCATTCAAAACATTGGTCACGTCTATACCAGAGAAGATTTACTCAATCTTGTGTGGGGATATGACTTTTATGGGTATGATCGAACTGTTGATACTCACATCAAGCGCTTGCGTCAGAAATTAGGCGATGCTGCTAACTATATTAAAACCGTCTACAAATCGGGGTATAAATTCGAAAAAGACGAATAGAGGAGGATACGATGAGAATCAGCATTTTTGTTAAAACATTCATGATCTTGCTGATCTCTTTTTCGCTTGTCTTCTTCTTGAGTATGTTCTTCTCCTATCGTAGGTTTTCTCCCCTTTATATTGAAGAAAACATTAACAGTGTCAAATCATCCATCTTAGAGTCCGTTCAACTTCTTCAAAATGGAACCTCTCTATCTGATACCTCACTTGTTAATCTTTCAAGTGAAACATCCTTTATCCGATTTAACAATACAGGGCTTGAAGAAGCGATTGGTCCTAGTTACTTAAGTGAGAACGATGTGATTGATTTTGTCATCGCGATCTATGATAATCCTGAAACGGTGAAAGATGGTTCACTCACCTATAATGTGAACTTAATTGATGATATCTATCATATTAACTATATTTATCAATTCGAACTCGGTGATTATTTGATTATCTATACGAAAATCCAGTCTTTACAAAATGTTGATCGTGTCCTAAACCAGATTAACTTGACGCAATCCATCGTTGTTTTCCTCGCGATTGTTCTGCTCTCGGTGGTCATCTCGCTCAACATTTCAAGACCCATTAAACAGATCAGTTTATATGCGAAGGATATATCGGCCCTTAAATTTACGAAAAAACTCACCTTAAAGCGTCGTGATGAGTTCAAAGATTTGATCTCATCACTCAATGAAATGACGTTTAACTTAAAGAAATCGTATACTGAACTCAATGAAGTGAACCGAAAACTTTCATCCGACATGGACTTTGAAAAGGAACAAGAAGAGAAAAAGAAACATCTCATCATGACGATCAATCACGAAATCAAGACGCCCCTCGCAGTGATGAAAGGGATGATTGAGGGGATGATCGATGGTGTTGGACGCTATAAGGATCGGGATAAATATTTAAAAGAGTTACTAAACCAAATCACAGTCATTGAACAAATTACTCAAGATTTTACATATTCCTTGAAACTTGAAGATAAGATGAAGAAAGGCAATCAGTGTCAGACAAGCATCATCCTTCAAGCGTTTGGACCCTTAGAAGAACTCGCAAAACTTCATTTGATCAAAATTGATAAAGAGATTGATGATCAACCGATCATGATGAATGACGAATTATTGATCATTTTGACCACTAATCTCATCAAGAATGCAATTCTTTATAGTCAAGACAAATTTGTTACTATCAAAGGTTATATTGAAGAAGGAAACTTCATCTTTACCGTTAAAAATAAAGGTGAAATTCCTGAAAGTGAACTTTCCAAAATCTTTGAATCATTCTATAGATCTTCTGCAACCGATCCGAAGAAATCGGGTTCAGGTCTTGGATTATTCATTGTTAAACAGATTGCAGACCTTTATGGGTATACGTATAAAATCTTTAATGATAATGGCTATGTAGTGGCCAAAGTGATGATTCCTATTAAAAAATAGCATTGTCATGACTTTGACACAAGTCATTGTTAAGATAAAGTTGGATAAGGAGGTGTGTCATGAAAAAATTATGGATGCTAACTATTAGTGTTGTGTTGATCCTTTTACTGTTTGGTTGTGCGATGGAAGAAAATCCTCAATTTGATGAATCTGTGTATGGCCAGTTAACCTATGACTTTGATACCATGACATTTGCGAACACCTCGTTTGATGATATCTTTTATGAGGTAGGTAATCCATGGGATGACTTCATCATCATGTATAAAACTTATTATGGCACGTCAATCGATCCAGTAGAGATCATCGCCTATGAGGCACTGTTTACGAAATTGATGGATTTGTCGATCGCATCGTCAGTGACTGTAGGGGCCATTACACATTATTCATCTGAACAACTCAACACGATTTTGGAAGGTTATGCCATTGATCTCAGTTTAACGGATGTCATCATGTTTAATTCACTAAAGACAATCCTTGATGATTTAAGAACTCAAGAGGATCTAGACATTGTCATCAGTAAGATTAATTATCTTCAATCAAGATTAGCCATCAATTTAACCAATGATCAAATTGAACACCTAGCCCTTCTTCAAGATTATTATTTAACAATTCGATATATGGATGATATGTATTTTCTGAGAGATCATGATTTTGACACTTTCGTTACACAATATGAATCCACAGGTAATACCATTTCCGAAATCGCAAGAGAATATCTTTTAGAAGCATTTAACCTTATGAATAGTTTATGAAAAAAGGAGCAGAAATATGCTCCTTTAATTTTTAAGCTCTTGCATTGAAAAATTCAGGTTGTTGGTTCATCAGATCAATCACGATATCCACCAAGGTCGAATTATACTTAATCCCTGAATTCCCTGTGAGTTCTTCTTTGACTGTCTCAATCTTGTGTGCGACACGATATGGACGATTCTCTAACATTGCGCTTGTCACATCAGCAATCGATATAATCTGTGATTGAATATCAATTTGATCGCCTTTAAGATGATTGGGATATCCACTTCCATCAAGTCGTTCATGATGTTCTAAAATGATTCTTTTGACTCGTTGAGGAATCGAAAGATTTTCGACGATATTATATCCAGCGAGAACATGAGTTTTGATTAAAGCAAACTCCTCATAGTTTAACTTTGAAGGTTTGGATAGAATTTCCATCGGTATCGCGATTTTACCGATATCATGTAACAAAGCTGCGAGTTGAA
>JBBIMC010000116.1:0-4492 GCA_037444605.1 Mycoplasmatota bacterium
CCTTAAAGCACAGCGAAACGCGTGAACTTTATTACCTAGCCATTGGACCTGATCTTTTTCCGATTGTCACTAAATATATCAATCAATCCTCATTAGTCATTCAAGGGAATGTGAATCAATCGATCGTTTTTGAAAAACCTTTTGGTCATGATCTTGAAAGTGCCCGGGCGATCAATGAAATGCTCTGGCGTTATTTTGATGAAAAGCAAATCTATCGTATCGACCATTATTTAGGAAAAGAAATGATTCAAAACATCATGATGGTACGTTTCGCAAACCGTATTTTTGAAGAGATCTGGCATAATAGATCCATTAAGAATATTAAAATTATTGCCAAAGAAACCGAAGGGATATTGGGGCGTGCAGGTTATTATGATCAATCTGGTGCCCTGAAAGACATGGTGCAATCGCATTTACTCCAAATGTTGTCATTAATCGCGATGGAACCCCCACTCTCCTATTTTTCTGATGATGTTAAAGATGAAAAAGTGAAGGTCTTAAAGCATATAACATTTGATAAGGACAGTACCATATTTGGTCAATATGATGATTATCATACGGAGAGCAATATCCCTAAAGATTCAAAAACAGAGACCTTTGTTTTTCTTAAAGCGTTTGTCAACACACCTCGATTTAAGGGTGTCCCTTTCTATTTGATGACAGGGAAAAAACTTGATAAAAAAGAATCGCTCATCATTATTGAATTTGAGGAAACCAGCGAACAAAGAAAATGGAATTTACCCTTATCAACAAACAAACTATATATAAAGATTGCCCCGCTTGATGGAGTGGGTCTCATCTTAAATAGTAAGGTTCCTGGGCTTCGCGATGATGTAGAAGAAGTCGAACTCGAATACTGCATCGCTTGTCATGCTGTGGGGAACCTTTCAGAAGCTTATGAGAAGTTGATTAAAGATATTACGGGGCATCATAAAACACTCTTTACTCGATGGGATGAAATTGAATTTTCATGGTCACTCATTGATCATTTGAAAAAGTTCCAAAAGGATCCCGTCATTTATCACGATTATGAAGATCTTAAACCCATGATTAAAGACTTAACAGGAGAAATGATGCCATGAAAATCTATGATGTCTCCATGCTTGTCAAAGAAGACATGCAAGTCTATAAGAACAACCCCAAAAAGCAGCCTACATTCATTAATTTTTCCAATTTTTCTACCTCAAGTGCTTATGAAACCAATGTAAATATCAACTTGCATACAGGAACTCACATGGATTTTCCATTGCATATGATTGATGGTGGAGATACCTCAGATACTTTGGATTTAAACAAATTGATCACCAAAGTCAAAGTTTTTGATCTAACCTTAGTGACTGATGGAATCACTGCAGATGATTTGAAAGATTTTGATATCAATGAAGGTGATTTTGTCCTTCTTAAGACGAGCAATTCTTATGAAGATACCTTTAATTTTCAGTTTATCTATCTCAAAGAGTCAGGTGCTAAATATTTAGCTGACCGCCATGTGTCTGGTGTTGGTGTGGACGGACTAGGTGTTGAACGCGATCAAGCAGGACATCCCACACACAAGATTTTGATGAACGAAAAGGTCACCATCATCGAGGGATTAAGACTTGCAAAAGTGCCCGAAGGGTCATACATGATGTTTGCTTTACCGATAAAAATGCCAAGTGTTGATGCATTGTTATTGTCTGTTGTCTTGGTTGAGGGGATCTATGATACGATTAGCGACATTATCTGATCTTGAAGCGATTTGGACACTCCGTCAAGAAACAAGTGCACTTTTAAAATCTCGCGATATCGATCAGTGGCAGCACCAAAATCCAAGCAAAACTACGTTCATCCGTGATATTGAATTGGGTGAGTTTTTTGTCTATGAAAAATCAGGTGAAATCATCGGGATGATTGCGATCAAATCAGGTGTTGAAAAGACATATCTTTCGATTTATGATGGAGGGTGGGGGTATGATCAATCATATCAAACCATTCACAGGCTAGCTGTCAAAAAAGATTATCTTGGAACATCCATTGCCAAAGAATTGCTCGATTATGCAGAACGCATCGCCAAACAAAGAAACACACCATACATTCGAATTGACACCTATTTCACCAACATGAATGCGATCAGATTATTTAAAAATCAAGGGTATATACTCAGAGGATGGATCATTCTTGAACCTGGTGAAGGTGATTTAAGACGACTTGCGTTTGATAAAAAATTGGAGGACTAAATGAACGTTTATATCGACGAAACTTTCTTCAATCATGCCTTGATGGAGAAGTTCATAAAACATTATCCAACGCTTCATCTTCTAGATGAACAACACATCACTCAAGCAGAACTCCTTATAGTCTCTCCCAAAATGGTGAAAAAGGACTTACTTGAGAGGATGACAAATCTCAAATTTATCAAGCTCTTGACCGCAGGGTTTGATACTGTGGATTTAAAATACGTCAAAGAGAAAAATATCCCTATAGCTTATGCGAAAGATGTCTTTAGTATTCAAATCGCGGAAGATGTTTTCGCCAAAATTCTCTATTTTAACCGTAAACTTGGGGCATATCATGAACAATCTTTACATCAAAATTGGACGTTTGTTCCCTCACGACATGAGATCTACGATAAGCATGTTTTAATCGTAGGTGCAGGGTCGATTGGATCCGAAATTGCACTCCGTATGAAAGCATTTGGAGCTCATGTGACCGGGTATAAAAAGAGTCCACTTAAATCATCCATCTATGATCAAATGGTCTATGAAACATCAGAACTTCATGACGTTTTATCAGAAGCAGACTATGTGATTATCTGTCTCGCATTAAACGAACAAACCTATCATTTTGTCGATGAAACATTCTTAAGTCATATGAAAAAAGAGGCTTTACTCATCAATGTCGCTCGAGGTGACATCATCGATCAAGTGGCTTTAATGAACGCGTTAAATGACGAAAGAATTCGTGGTGCTGGGCTTGATGTAACATCACCTGAACCATTGCCTGCAGATCATCCATTATGGCATGCAAAGAACATTTTCATCACGCCACACCAAGCATCATCTTCACCGATGATGAAAGCACGTTTAATGAACGAAGTGATCGATACGCTTGAAAAGTTTCTTTCAGGAGAACCATTACCGAATCTCATTCGATAGCCTATGATAAATCATAGGTTTTTTATTTTGCGTTACCGCTTACATTGATTTTTGTATTGACAAGTTAATCTTTTGTGATAGAATAAACACAGGCATATGATTTGAATTTCAAAACATTTGAAATGCCAACAAGGGAGTGATGCGAACAACAATGACATCGTCATCAACGACATAAACCTTTAATAAATGATGAAATGAATGCGAAACATTTATGTCTGATTGCGATGGGGTATTAACCATCTTGAGATGATGAGATATTTGCGAAATATCTTTAACCAAACATCTGATCTTGATGCTGGAATGATGATTTAAAAATTTGAAAAGTGAAATGGTAACTATATATGACAATTAAAGAGATTCAGTCAATCATCAAAGATTTTGAAACGTCTTCGCTTATGACCTTAGAACTTGAGATGGATGGGTTTAAACTCAAGTTATCGAAAAACAAAACCCAAGAAGTCGTCATTAATGAACCTAAAGGAGAACCTGTAAAACCACAAAACGAAAAACCTGCAACACCACCAACTGTTCAACTCAATCACCAAATGATTATAAAATCACCACTCGTGGGTACTTTTTACGCATCATCGACACCTAATGGAAAACCTTATGTGGAAGTCGGTCAACACGTGAAAAAGGGCCAAGTCGTCTGCATTATTGAAGCGATGAAAATCATGAATGAGATCACCTCTCCTTACGATGGTGTTCTCAAGGAAATCTTTGTCAAGAATGGCGAAGTCGTCGGATTCAATCATGGCTTGATGCGGGTTGGTGACGCCAATGAAAAATAAAATCTTAATTGCAAACCGTGGTGAGATTGCGGTTCGCATCATTCGTGCAGCGAAGGAACTCGGGATTGAGACCGTCGCTGTTTACTCTACCGCTGATGAAACATCCCTTCATGTCAAACTTGCGGATGAAGCGATCTGCATCGGTGAAGCACGGAGTAAAGATTCTTATTTGAACATGAATAGTGTTTTGTCTGCAGCAATTTCTACAGGGTGTAACGCCATTCATCCTGGGTATGGTTTTTTATCAGAAAACTCAGCGTTTGTCGAAATGGTTGAACGTTGTAACATTACCTTCATAGGACCCAACTCCAAGTCAATCGCTCAAATTGGTGACAAGGCATCGGCTAGAGCGATAGCCAAAGCGAATGGAGTTCCCATTGTTGAAGGTAGTGATGGCATTTTAGAAGATGTCCATGAAGGACTAAAAATAGCGAAAAAAATTGGTTATCCCGTCATGATTAAAGCTTCCTCAGGAGGCGGTGGTCGTGGCATCAGCATCGTGCGTTCAGATGAAGAATTCCTGAATGCTTTTGAGCGTACATCACTTGAAGCAGAGATCAGTTTTGG
>JBBIMC010000116.1:4509-5134 GCA_037444605.1 Mycoplasmatota bacterium
CATTGAAAAGTTTATTGAATCCCCGAGACACATCGAGATCCAAATCATCGCAGACACCTTTGGCAATGTGGTGTCCTTAAACGAGCGTGATTGCTCGATGCAACGTCGTAATCAAAAAATGGTCGAAGAAACCCCATCACCCGTGATGAATGACATCTTGAGACGCAAGATGAGTATGGCCGCAGTCAAACTTGCTAAAGCAATCAATTATGTCAATGCTGGAACCATGGAATTCTTAGTCGATCCAAAAGGCAACTTTTATTTCATTGAAATGAACACGAGAATTCAAGTTGAGCATCCCATCACTGAAGCAGTGACAGGTTTTGACCTTGTCAAAGAACAGATTCGCATCGCCTACGGGAAAGAATTATCGTTTAAACAGCGCGATGTTAAGATGAATGGTCATGCCATCGAATGCAGAATCAACGCGGAGCACGCCATGAAGGGATTTGTTCCCACACCAGGTAAGATTAATAACATTTTATTTCCAGGAGGGATTGGTGTTCGTATTGATACCCATATCTATCCTGGGTATGAAGTTCCTCCGTTTTATGATTCCATGATTGCCAAACTTATCGTTCATGCACCCACACGTAGAGAAGCGATCAAAAAGATGCGTGTTGCA
>JBBIMC010000117.1:0-3617 GCA_037444605.1 Mycoplasmatota bacterium
TTTTTTGTTTAACTGAACCGATGGAATACCCAATCGATTTTGCAGCGCAACATTTTTTGTAAACTGATCGTGTTCTTCTTGTGTAGTCGCGAGAATTAAATACCCTTCTTGTTTAAACTCCAAATTTCCAGGATAATTCAATGTTTCTTTTGCTGTTTCAAAAAATTCAATGGAACGCTTGGCGAGCAAGCAATTCATTTCAGTAGCCCATTGTTGTCTAACCCCAGCACCACAACGACCTGTGGCACCACTGGTAAAATAACTTTTGTCAATGACATGAATATCGGTCATCCCTTTTTTTGCAAGATGATAAGCGATGGACACCCCACTGATCCCAGCACCGATGATGAGACAGTTAATCTTCATGATGGGTATCCTCCGCAATCTTTTTAAGCTCGACACCCATCGCAAGAGGTCTCACTTTATGTATGGCAACTTCTTCTAAGGGTTTCTTCAAGAATTTCGCGATTTCACGTTGAATTAGGTGACCACACGTGGTTGCTTGACATGGACCCATGCCCACTCTCAACAATCTTTTTAAGTCTTCGAAATTGGTGTGACCTTGTTCAAGAAGTTTTTCAATCTGTTCTAAATTGACATCTTCACAACGGCAGATAATGATATCTTTTTTATTCATAATCTCACCCTGATCGTGACAAAATCATGGAGATACTCTAAAGGAACACTGCACGAGATGAGTGCGGTATGATCGTTTTTTGTTTGTAATTGCACGGTTTCAATTTTGGCTTCACAGATGGTTTCACCCGATCTATTTACACCGTCCCAAACCTCACCTTTAATGGGCATGGGTGAGAACTCATAAGGAATTTTGAATACTGCTTGATCGCCTTTAATTTGGGCAACGACGATGGCTAAACCTGGACATGATGTGACACAAAGTCCACATCCTGTACACTTGTCTACCACGAGTTTGGGTTGGGTATTGATATTATCACCAATAATAATCGCATCAAAGGGACATGAGGTTTGACACGGATTACATGGAATATCTTCATAACATTCCAAAATAGCCTTGGGTCTGATCAATGCTTTTGATTCGGGGAATCGAGAGAGCACGAGATCTGGGGTTGGAATTCCTGTTCTATTCAGCATGGTTTTCACCTTTTCTTAGCTTTTCAAGTCCTACTTTTGTTTTAATGCCAAAGGGACCATTTCTAAGCATATCGAGTTCATGTTCGTAATGTTCTTTCAACTTCTGATGTTCTGGATGAGGTTTTCCTAAACGATCCGCCACATAAAGACCCGTTAAATACCCTTCCATCATGGCTGAACTCGCCTCTTCAATCCCTACAGCATCACCGCAGGAATAAATACCGTTCACTGACGTTTCATGATGGTCATCAATCACTGGGACAAACCCACCGAGTTCACTCACAAACTTCGTTTTAGCCTCAACCATGGATAAAAGTTGATGCATAGGTGATAACCCAACGGAAATGCATAGAGCATCAATAGATTCAATCCGTTCCGATCCAGGGATAGGTTGCCATGAATCATCGAGGCTTACGAGTTCTACAGCTTCAATGTGGTCTTTGCCAATCGCTTTTTGCACGGTTGTTTGGGTATAGATGGGTATACCTAGACGTCTGATTTTTGAGGCATGTACTTTGTAGCCCCCAATGGTTTTTGCTGCTTCAATAATCGCTTTCACTTTGACGCCTGCTTGTAGAAGTTGGTAACTGACGATTAAACCAATATTTCCACTACCCACCATGATGATTTCTTTTCCTGGTAAAACACCATAAAGATTCATCAATGTTTGGACGGCACCTGCGCCATAGACTCCTGGAAGATCATTATTTTCAAAGGCTAAGAATTTCTCAGAGGCACCAGTCGCAACGATAATCGCTTCAGCATTAAAACGATGATATTTATCCTCATGAAGAACGGTCACGACTTTATCTGAATAAAGACCGACCACAGTGGCTTCATGTAAAATAGTCAAATTAGGTAATTCTTCTACATGAGTAATCAATTTCTGTGCAATATCATACCCTCGTGTTTTGGCATATTGGGCTTTAGAGCCAAAGAACTTATGGGTCTGTTTGACAAGTTGTCCACCAAGTCGTGGACTACGATCGATCAACAAAACATTAAGTCCAGCTTCAAGTGCCATATGCGCTGCGCATAAACCGGATGGTCCACCACCGATAATGATCAATTCATACTGTTTCATCGATAGACCCCCTTATCCATCTGTCGTTCAACACGCATATCCTTTTCTAATTTTGTAATACATGTACGGACATTGGGTACACCATTGACAATCATATTACACGAAGCACAATGACCTATGGCACAATAAAAACCACGAGGTCTGTGGTTTTTAATACTATAGCTAAGTGTCATGATACCAAGATCATGAAGTGCTGAAGCAATCGTATCTCCTTCATAGCCGATCACTGCTTTTCCTTCAAAGAAAAAAGGAATTTCCTTTTGGGGTTTAAACTCTAAAATGGGATGGGTCTTGACGCGCATATCGATACCTGTCTTTTCATCTGTCTTATCTATCTACTATTCTATCACATTTAAATGTGATAAAAAAGAGCCCTTGTTAAAACGCTTACATTTCTTGATAAAAAAAGAAAAGGGATATATCCCTTTGTCTTATAAGTATACTTTTATTTGATTAAGTTTAGAGAGATGAATATCTGCATCTTCTAATTCTTCCTTAGGTCCGTAACCATAATCACACGCAAAGGTTAAGCATCCATTCATTTTGCCTGTTTCAATATCGATGATTCGATCGCCAACCATCGCCATGGTTTGTGGGAGTTCGTCTTTGATTTTCGTGAGAATTTGTTGTTTAGGCAAATAGTCATGCATTTCAGAACACTCGAATCGATCAAAGAATCTTCCTAAATCAAAATGTGCTTTCATAAGTTCCATATAATAGGTTTTTGAATTTGATAAGTAGACAAGATAATAGCCTTTATCTTTGAGATAAGTTAATGTTTCTATCACATCAGGATAGAGTCGACCTTGGTTTTGTTCGATCAGAGATTGCATGGTCTGTGAGATGATTGAACTTGCTTGAGCAATGATTTTTGGATCAAGGGCTGGTTTGAAGGTTCCCCACATCGCGGTGGGACTCATACCGATAAAACGTTTGATATCTTCTCTTTTCCAATCACGTTTCTGAAGATGGCCATCATGGACTAAAAAATCAATGGCTTTTCGAAAAGCAGGCTCGTAAATATGGATGGTATCGTGGAGCGTTCCATCCCAATCGAAAAGGACAGTTTTTATCGCTTTTTTACCCATTATTCATCCTTGAACTTAAGTAAATGACCCATCTTGTCTTTCTTTGTCCGCATGTAATACTCGTTGCGTTCATTATGATTGAGCTGAATCGGTTCGCGTGAGGTGATTTCAATGCCATGTCCGGTCAATCCTTTCAGTTTTAAAGGATTATTGGTCATCAGTTTCACTTTGGTGACCCCTAGATCGGAAAGAATTTGTGCGCCAATACCATAGTCACGTAGATCTTCATCGAAGCCTAATGCAAGGTTCGCTTCTACAGTGTCCATCCCTTGGTCTTGAAGATTGTATGCTCTAATCTTATTGATCAGACCAATCCCACGGCCTTCTTGTCG
>JBBIMC010000117.1:3627-5010 GCA_037444605.1 Mycoplasmatota bacterium
CATATAAAGAAGGATCCCTTTACCTGCTTTTTCAATTTTGTCTAGTGCTGCATTTAATTGTTCTCCACAGTCGCATTTCAATGAACCAAACGCATCCCCTGTCAAACATTCAGAGTGAACACGGACAAGGACTTCATCGCCTGGCTTAATGTCACCCTTCACTAAAGCAACATGATGTTCACCATTTAAGGCATTTTCAAAACCCACCATACGGAAGTCACCGTGTGATGTAGGAAGATTCGCTTCAGCAGCTCGTTTGATGAGTGATGAATCCTTACGACGATGTTCGATAAGTGAGGCAATGCTAATGATCACATGATCATGATTGACCGCAAGATCATATAATTCATCAATGCTGAAGAGTTTTCCATTATCATGAATCATCTCAAATGTCACACCAAGCGGATATACACCAGCAAGATCTGCAAGATCAAGCGTCGCTTCAGGATGTCCTGCACGCTTGAGAACACCTCCTAATCGACCAATGACTGTATTGATGATCCCAGGCTGAACAAAATCTTCTTCGGATGTGCTCGATTGAATTAACCCTTTCAGTGTATCAAGAATTAATGTATCGCCTTTTACATCACTTGCGAGTGACACTGAAGGGCGAACAAAATTTTTTGATAGTAAAGACTTTTCATAGCTTGCGACTAATCCTTTTTCAGCAAAAAAGGTTTTATTTGCGACGACAGAAATCGCGCCTTTGGTCATGGTTCTTATTTGTTTAAAGAGCGATGAACTCATTTTTTCTACGGGAAAGACGACTTCCCCAACATTATCTTGATCGTCATTGTCAATCACGATCACACATTTTCCTAATCGAAATGCCTCAATGGCTTGTTCTACTGTGTTTAATTTCATGGTTGTTCTCCTTGTTTAAAATATCCTTCAATCATGACATCATCACCAAAATGATGAACATGAATCTTTTCTAACATAAATGCATCGTTCATTTTCTCAACACCATCACCACCTACGGGTGTTAATGCTTCTTTACCACCAATCATCTTGGGTGCGATAAAGACGTAGGCTTTATTCACTATCTTTGCTTCTAAAGCTTTTGCATGAAGGAATGAACCCCCCTCAATGAGTAAGCTATCTATTTTTCTTTCACCCAAAACAATCATCAAATCTCGCATGTTTAGAGGCATGGGCATCAAGATAAATTCAACCCCTTTTTCTTTGTAGGGATCCAATCTTTTTTCATCAATAAGCTCATCAACGATGAACCATGTGGGTTGTTTTTTAGCAGAGTCAACGATAAAGCGATCATTTGGAACCATTAAATCAGGATCGATGACAATCCGAATTGGATTTCGTGATTCCTTATTCTCACGTCGTGTATCTAAATGGGGATCATCTAGTAAAACGGTATTCGCT
>JBBIMC010000118.1:0-4965 GCA_037444605.1 Mycoplasmatota bacterium
AGCTAAGGTTGCGGTACTGTTTTGTGCATCAACAGCGACTTCTACGATCATGTCATCGGTAAATCCTGGAATCTCTGTGATATCAAATTCGCTAATGAGTGCAGTGATCAAACGCGCATTTTCATCGGTTGATTTTGAACGATTGGATAATAGATTAATGTTCATTTCTAAAACATTCGCCGATGAACCCATGCGCATCATGCCAAACCCGCCACTTTGTCCAATGGATGCAGAGACGGTTTCCACATCATTAAATTCACGGATTGATTCCACGAGTAAATCTGCATAATCCGCTTTTAGCTCAAAGGGCGTTTGACCTTCAAATGTCACATCGATACTGATCGACCCTTCATCGGATGAGGGGAGTAAGATAAATCCTTTGGCGATCATCGCAAGGATTGTTGCTCCTAAAAGTAAGAAAACAAAGACGATGGTAATGAGTTTATGGTGAAGTGTATAGAGCACTGATTTCTCATAGAATTTTTTGACACCTTTAATCCATTTTCCTTCTTTTTGAGGTTTCTGATCAGATAGCATATGAGAAGCCATGGATGGTACCATCGTTAAAGCGATGATTAAGGATGCACCTAAAGAGTATGCAATCGTGAGTGCCATCGAAATAAAGACATCCGCGATAAATCCTTCTATAAAGAAGATGGGTAAGAAGACTGCAGCGGTTGTCAAGGTGGATGCAGTAATCGCACCTACCACTTGTTTAGCACCCGCAATCGAGGCTTCAACCCTGTTTTTTCCTTCACCGATTAAGCGGTAAATATTCTCGATAACGACAATGGAGTTATCGACAAGCATCCCGATACCTAGAGCGAGACCACCCATAGACACAAGATTTAAGGTGACACCGGTAAAATACATAAGCATAAAGGCTGCGATCACCGATGTTGGTATCGCGAGACCCACGATGAGGGTAGGTTTGACATCTTTTAAGAACAAGAAAAGAATAATAATCGCTAACCCTGCACCATAGATGAGGTTTTGTAAAACAGATCCTACAGATTGATTAATGTATTCACCTTGGTCAAATAGAATGGTGTAATGTGCAGAATCGCCTTCTCTTTCCATCAGTTGATCAAGTTTATTGATGATATTTTGTGTCACTTCAGTAATTCCGTAATCGGATTGTTTGGTAAATGCAATTTGGATGCCTTGAACGCCATTAATTTTTGAATATACATTGGTATTCGCGTTGACATATGTTATACCATCATCAACGATGAGGTCATTGATGGTAATGATGTTCCCCCCTGAAAAAAGGATAGGGAGATTGGCGATATCATCGAGTGAATTGGGTTGATCCCCTAAATAGAGCATGCGAAGTTCTCCATTATCTAAGGCAACACCAACAAGACCTCCCACATTTTGATCTTCGATAATGGCTAATACATCTTGATTGGTGATTCCATAAGTCGTAAGAATCGCTGGATCAAGATTAATTTCTAGCACGATATCTGCAGCACCATTGACAGAAACATCGGCAATCCCAGGAATAGCTTGAAGATCTAAAAGCAAGTCACGATTGACCCACTCAGTATTTTGTATTAAGGCTTCTTCATCGGTTAAATCTTCTTCGTAATCTCTAAAAAGCGTCACTGTCATGACGGGGAGCATATCAGGTGAAATGCGCAGGATACGTGTATTGCCTACACCTTCAGGAAAGTTCAAGTTATTGATAAGTTCACGCATTTCAATAACTACGGTATCCATGTTAGCGGCATCTGCGAAGGTCACAATCGAAATTCCATATCGAGGAGACTTCTTGGAAGTTACCGATGGTCGATACAGTTGACTCAATGGGAGCTGCAATATCTCTTTCAACATCTTCTGGTGAAGCACCTACATAGTCGGTGATGGTCACCACAAAGGGAAGTTCGATTTCAGGAAATAACGTCAGTGGTAATTTCGTCACTGAAAAAATCCCTAACACCATCACAATCAATATTCCCATTAACACCGTAATTGGTTTACGTACACTATATGAACTCATGATAATCCTCCTGTAATTAGAGCCGACCGAACGGTCGGTCGGTTATGTCTATTATAGCAATAAACATCATACACATGCAACAAAGATGGTATCTATGGTAAAAAATGGCAAAAAAAAAGTCCTTGAATTGGCTATATTCAAAGACTTGTGTATGTTATGCTTTCAAATGACCAAATCTTTCTTCATAAATTCCATCCAAAACAAAGAGTTTGAAGATGGTGATGAAGAGTCCAACACCGATTTCGATAAATGATAGTATCACCAAAGCATTCGGAACACCTTCTTGAATCACAGCAGCAAACAATCCGTAAATAAAACTATAGCGAATTAAACTAATGCCGTAGACAATCGCGATGAACACCCCAACTCTTGGTGCGTAATAAAACTGACTGCGAAAGATAATTCCTAGAACAATCAAAATGATGGATAAGAAGGGAACAAGAATTAACGTTATTCCCGTCATACTTTGACTAAAGTAGCCAAGGAAAATGACCAGATCTGTCAGTACGATGAGTCCAGCAATCCATTTTGTCATCTTCTCATAACGATCACCCCAAAACAGAATAAGGATGGGTAATGCAAGGGAAACCAAAAATGAGAGTGTATGAACCACGTAAAAATTATAAGCATTGATAAGGATGAGTGAAACAGGAATGACTAAAAAAATGCCGAATGCAACACCAAATGCAATTAGATTAAATGTTTTTCGCTTCATCTATTTTCCCCCTAGACCGTCTTTATGCTTATTATACAGGACATTGATTTAAAATAATTCATCAAGGAGAAGATAATAATCAATTTTCGCTTCATCAATCTTAAAATCAAACTTACTAAAGAACAATGCTTTATATTGATCTGTGTCAAAATTATATTTAATGGAACGCATACATAACGCTAAGTCTGCATGTCGATCGGCAATCCCTGCAAGTCCTAGATCAAGAAATCCAGCAAGTTTTTGATCCTTGATGAAAATGTTGGGGAGACAATAATCCCCATGAACAAAGACGAGATCTTCATCGGGTTGATGCGCATGCAAATAATCATAAAGTTCCTGAGGGGTTTGAAAACGCCCTTTAATGATATCAGAATCCCATGTGTCCATATCGACTTCACCGCGATCGAGGTAGGCTTTCGCAATCTTTAACCGGTCACTAATCTTTAAAGGAAAAGGACAATCGTTGATATTAATTTTTTGAAGTTGCTTGATACCCTCTGCTAAAACTGTGATGACCATGTCAGGATTTTTCATCATGGATGGATCACAGCTCATCAATCCCTCTAATTTTGTCATCAAAAGATAGACTCTTTTCTTCGTCTTTTCAACCATGATGATTTCGGGGACAGGGATGTATTGCGTGATTAGCCATTTCAAAATAGCAATCTCTCTCAGGCCTTGAGCTTGATCATAAAATACCTTTAACACCCATGGCTTATCGGTAAAAACACGGACGTGAGAATTTCCCATACCGATTGTATCTTTGGTGTAATGAAGATTTTGAATTGTCTTTTGAATGGCTTTGGGGTATCTTGGCATCCTCTCACCTCATATTCTTATTGTACTCGAAAGTTAAGCAAAAGAAAAAGGTGAACCTCACCTTATTTCTTCTTTTGCTGTCTTGATTGAAGTTCTTTTTTGATCTCATCGATACTAATCCCTTGATTGACCATGAGGACAAGCGTGTGATAGACGAGATCACTGATTTCATAAATCGTTTCTGAAGCACTCTGGTTTTTAGAGGCGATGATGACTTCAGCTGTTTCTTCTCCGACTTTCTTTAAAATCTTATCAAGACCTTTGTTAAAAAGATAGTTCGTATATGATCCTTCAACGGGATTGTTCTTTCGCTCAACAATGGTTTGATAAAGTTCACGCAAAAGATCCTTGGGTTGTGATAACGCACTGTCATCAAGAATCACACGGTGAAAACACGACATCTCTCCTGTATGACATGCCACGCCTTCTTGAATCACTTCTAAAAGTAGGGTATCTGCATCACAGTCATAGGATAATCGCTTCACGTATTGTACGTTTCCTGAGGTTTCTCCCTTTTGCCAAATCTCTTGTCGACTACGGCTAAAGTACGTTCCCATCTTTGTTTCGATGGTACGTGTTAATGCCTCTTCATTCATGTAAGCGAGCATGAGGACTTCTTTGGTTTCAAAAGATTGAACCACCACGGGGATTAATCCTTGTTCATTATATTTGAGTTCATTTAAATTGAACGTTTCCATAACTTATACCTTGACCTTTCTGACTGGAATGTGTTCATTACTTAGGCGTCTTTTTAGTTCGGGAATTGAGATTTCTTGATAGTGGAAGACAGATGCTGCTAAAACTGCATCGACATTGGTCTGTTTTAGACACGTGATGAAATCTTCTATTTTACCTGCGCCTCCAGAAGCAATCACAGGAATGTTAACCGCTTCAGTGATTTTAGTTAATAATTCTAAATCATAGCCCTCTTTCATCCCATCTGCATCAATGGAATTAATGACGAGTTCTCCAGCACCTAAGGCTTCTCCTTGTTTTGCCCAGAGGATTGCATCCATGTGGGTATTCTCACGACCACCTTTGATGTAGACATCATAATTTCCTTGTTCATTCTTCTTCGCGTCGATGGATAAAACGACACATTGATTACCAAATTTACGGGAAGCTTCTTTAATAAGTTCGGGGTTCTTGACTGCTCCGCTATTGACAGAGATTTTATCTGCCCCACGACGCAAGATGTCATAGAAATCTTCAATGGTCTCGACACCACCCCCGACACAGAAGGGAATATTAATATTTTTCGCGACTTCAGTCACGAAATCTAAAGAGATCTTTCGATCTTCGGATGAAGCAGTAATATCATAAAAGACAAGTTCATCGGCACCAAGATCGCTATAGCGTTTCCCTAAAGTCGCCGGGTCATCGACATCTTGAATATCTTGAAATTTCTTTCCCTTTACCACACGCCCTT
>JBBIMC010000119.1:0-4916 GCA_037444605.1 Mycoplasmatota bacterium
TAAAGGTGCCGCATTCATCTATGCTGGACAAGAACATGAAGTCTCAGTGACCCCAAGTTTATTTGAAGATGACCTTGTCCCATGGAATAAATCTCAATCCATTGAACCGCTGATCAAACGTTTGTCTTCCTTGAAGAAACAACCCATTTTTGTCGAAGGAAACTTCAATTATCACGCTCATGATGAGGTTGCGATGTTTTCATACACCTATCAACATCAATGTCTTCTAGGTATTTTCAATCTTGAACACGCCGTATCGATTAAGGTCCCCTTAATTGATGGCATCTACACGAATTTTTATGATGAATCCGAAGTCATCGTCAAAGACCAAACGATTGAACTCAACCAAAAACCAATCATTATTGACACATTAAAGGAACACATACGATGAAAGTATTTATTGATGATTTTACCCTTATTCGCGTTGAAACTACCTTGCAGGTGTTTCAAATTTCACTCACTGATCATACCATCCACTTTCTCAAGCGCGAAGGAAATCATCAGTATTTTACCACTGAACGACCGATCGAACTCCATCTTCATGATCACATCACGATCAATCAAGCGGTATATCCGCTCTATATTGGTCTTGTCACATTGACCAAAGAGTTTGAAAGAAGATTTCGTTATGATGGACCACTCGGTGTGGATTATCAGAAGAGTTCCACACGATTTGCGGTCTTTAGCCCGGTTGCTAAAGAGATTTTTGTCGTTATTGATGACATTGAATACCCTATGGTTTATCATGAGCCCATTTGGGAGCGCGTCATCGATGGCGATTTTCATGGAAAAAAATATGTCTATAAGGTACGCTTAGTCGATCAATATGATTATGTCCATGATCCCTATACAGTTGCAGCTGCAACCGATGGGTCCTATATCCTCGATTGGTCATCTTTAGTCAAGATTAACCCTACCCCAATTCAGCTTAAAAACTATACGGATGCGGTGATTTATGAAGGCCACATCAGAGATTTAACCATTCATACCGATGTTCCTCATGCCGGTCTTTTTGATGGCATCATTGAGCATAGTAAAATCTTTAAGGGATCTGTTTTGGATTATATCAAACGCTTAGGTATGACCCATCTCCAACTTCTGCCTATTTTTGATTTTGATGGGGTCGATGAGAAAGAAAAAACAAAAGCCTACAATTGGGGATATAATCCCGTTCAATACTTCGCGTTAGAAGGATGGTTTTCCAAAGATCCTGATAATCCCATCGACCGGATTGAAGCAATGCGCAGACTCATCAATGAAGCACACCGCTTAAAACTTGGGGTCAATATGGATGTCGTCTATAACCATGTGTTCTCTAGACATACCTTTGCCTATGATTATCTTGTTCCTGGGTATTTCTATCGCCATGACAAAACAGCTAAAGGAACGAATGCGTCCTACTGCGGAAATGACGTAGAAACAAGAAATTATATGGTCAGAAAGCTGATTATTGATAGCTTAGTCCATTGGGTTGAAAACTATCAGATCGACGGATTCCGTTTCGATTTGATGGGCTTAATGGATCTTGATACCATGAATTTAATCGAAAAAGAACTCAAAAAAAGACATCCATATCTCATGCTTTATGGCGAAGGATGGAATATGATGACGGAAGTTCCCGCTAAACAACGTCCTAATATGGGTAATCAAGCGTTATTTCCTACCTATGCGCATTTCAATGATTTCTTTAGAAATACGATGAAGGGTGAACTGCATGGCCCAGGTTTAGGATTTACCATGGGGAACCAATCATTAATATTAAGAGCGATGGATGCCATCATCGGTAGTCCTCAGATGTTTACATCTCAAAATCAATCGATCAATTATGTCGAATGTCATGATAATATGACCTATTTCGATAAGTTATTACAATCCTGCGGCTACGAAAAAGAACGATTTAAAGATTTTCAAGACTTCGCTAATCATGTCATTGCTATCGCTCAAGGAATCCCATTCTACCACGCAGGACAAGAGTTTTACCGTTCTAAAAAAGGTGTCGAAAACTCATACAACAGTCCTGATGATATCAACCAAATTCTTTGGAACACCAAGAGCGAAAGCATTAAGAAATTAAAAGCTATTCTAAAGATACGTAAACGCTACAGTATTTATCGTAAAGCGAAAGGGCTTGATCACATCTCTATCTTTAAAGAGACTAGTTTGATTAAGTATGTATTGGAAGATAAGAAACAAACGATTGTGCATTACTTAAAGCATGATCATAAGATTGAAAAACTGCCTCTTGAAGGGGGAAGTATTCTCTTTCATTCTCAAGATATCTTCATTGAAGAAAATCATATGTTTGTCGATAAACCAGGAGTCTATATCATTTTGATTCATAAAGTCTAAGGAGGTTTCTATGCGTCCTATTCACGAACATGATGTCAATCTGTATTTACTAGGTAAGCACGACCAAGCTTACGAGTTTTTAGGATCTCATCTCATCAGAAATACTCAAGGGAAGATTGTTTCAACTGAGTTTACCATCTATGCACCCAATGCGCGAGAAGTGCGTTTGGTTTCATCATTCAATAATTATGAAGGATGGAAACATGTATTGACCAAGGTTCATCCCATGGGATTTTGGCGGATTGAGATTCCTGGTGATCATTTATGGGCAACCTATAAATATGAAATCCATACGCCTGATCACCGCATCATCTATAAAGCAGATCCTTTTGCCCATTATGCAGAAGAAAGACCCAATACCGCATCTAAAGTCACCGATATTCAAGGCTACACTTGGCATGATGAAGCGTGGCTTTATCAAAAGAAAAAGGTCTATGAAGAACCTTTACTCATTTATGAAGTGCATTTAGGGTCTTGGCGCCGTAAATTTGGTGGCTACAAGCCTTATAACGAAATCGTCGATGAACTCATCACCTATGTCCATGAACAAGGGTTTACCCACGTTGAACTGCTGCCGATTTATGAATATCCCTTAGATGATTCATGGGGTTATCAAGGCACTGGGTTCTTCGCACCGACCTCTCGTTATGGTGTGCCGATGGATTTTATGTATTTTATCGACCGGATGCATCAAGCAGGCATTGGGGTTATCTTAGATTGGGTCTTAGGTCATATCTGCAAGGATGCTCATGGATTATCTTTCTTTGATGGTACACCTCTTTATGAATTCAATGATCAAGATCGACGAGAAAATGTCACTTGGGGCACCGATAATCTTGATTTTTCGAAAGGGATTACCCGTAGTTTCATGTTATCTGCACTAAATTTTTGGGTGGATTACTTTCACGTGGACGGATTTAGAATCGATGCAGTTTCCAACCTTATTTATTATCTAGGAAATAAAGACAAAGGTGTCAATCATGACGCGATCCAGTTTATTAGACAACTTTCCTATCATCTTTTCGGGAAAGATGATCGCATCCTATTGATGGCAGAAGATTCCACCGACTATCCCTATGTCACCCATCCTGTATCCTCAGGAGGGATTGGATTTAACTACAAATGGAATATGGGTTTCATGAATGATGTCTTGCGCTACTTTAAGGAAGATCCTATCCATCGTAAGTTTCATCATGACAAAATCACGTTTGGCTTAGTCTACGCATTCAATGAACAATTTGTGCTTCCTTTCTCCCATGATGAAGTCGTTCATATGAAGGGGTCACTCGTCAATAAAATGCCAGGGGATTATTTCCAAAAAATGGCCAATTGGCGCTTGCTGATGACGCTTTGGATGACCCATCCAGGAAAAAAACTGTTGATGATGGGTCAAGAATTTGCCCAATTCTCTGAATGGAATTTTAAAGGTGAACTCGATTGGCATCTCTTTACGTATCCTGCACATGATGCAGCAAATCGTTTCTTTAGAGATCTCGCACAAGTCTATCGCCATCACGATGCCCTCTATCGATATGATCATCATCCCAAAGGTTTTGAATGGTCTGTTGTCGATGATCAAGTACAAAGTGTGTTTGCCTATATTCGTAAAAGTGATGTAGAAACGTTAGTGATCGTCTTGAACATGACGCCTAATGTCCATGAGTTCTATGAAATAGGTGTTCCTTTTGAAGGGGTTTATGAAGAAATTTTGAACAGTGATAAAGAGATCTATTTTGGAAGTGGTCAATACAATGGCTTACCCATTAAGACGAGCAAAGGCAACAAAAACCAATTTCCCTGTTACATTAAACCGAAAATCGGACCACTTACCGGCATGGTATTCCGTTATAAAGGCAAAAAATAAGCTTGAGGATGATCTCCTCAAGCTTTTTATTTTGTCGTTTCTCTTTCAATTAATTTGACGTCGATGATGTCATGCAAACTCTCGAGTTCAACGCCACGAATGAGTCGTGTTAGATTGATGAATGACTGTTTACCCATAAAGTTTACCGATTGATGTATCGTTGTGATTGAAGGAGAGACCCATTTGGAATAAGGGGTATCATCATAACCCACAAGCGAGACATCCTTAGGTACTTTTTTCCCTAATTTTTGCAAGATATTTAATGTCGCAAAGGCAAGTGTATCTGAGAAGGTGAAGATACCATCCACGTGAGGATTATTCTTTAGAACTTCTTCAATCAACCGAGAATCCGGGCTAACGAGGTCAAAGTCGAAAATATCAGCGTATAAATCATGTTTTTTAATCTCATTTAAGAAACCAATCGTACGCTCCATGGTCGTTAATAGGAACGAAGGTCCTCGAAACACGATTAAATGTTTCGCTCCTGATTTGATCAAGCGTTGTGCTGCAAGCATTCCCCCTTTGACGTTATCCGAGGTGATGGATGGAATATTTTCATCTAAGATATGGTCAACGGTCACGACAGGAATATTAAGTTCAGCGAGTTTATCACGATTGGAGAAGTTTGAAGCGATGATGAGTCCTTCAATATTATATTGTTCGAAGAACTTCAAATACTCAAGTTCGCGATCTGGGTCGTCTT
>JBBIMC010000120.1:0-4841 GCA_037444605.1 Mycoplasmatota bacterium
CATGATCAATCGTTGCTTTTTCAATTAACGTTTTCACTTGGTCAACATCCTTCGTTTCATCATCAAAAATACTCATGATTATATGTTCATCTCCTATCTTTAGTCCGTACATCTTTTCTAAGATATAATGTTCCTGATAGCGATAACGTAACTCTTTCACTTCACCTGGTTTGGTGAGTAATCGAGAAACGGTGTCTTTATATTCTTTGATATGCTCATAAGACATATCCCTTAAAAACAGTTCAAGATGATGATGTTTATCGATATGAAACAGGGATTGGGCGTGATCGTTATAGGTGGACTTGTGTTCGGTCAATTCACGATAGGCGAGAATAGGTGCGTTCAGCACATCGCGATAAAACCGCGTTTCTTGTTTAAGTTTGGACAAACGCTTTTCTTCTTTAATGTGACCAAATAAAATGGATGATATCAATTTTAATAGGTCATAATACTGACCTGGATCAACCAGATTTTCTTTATAATGGGCTAAAAAGACTCCTTGATCTCCGACGGGGAATCCGTATACGAAGGAGAAATCTTCCGCGTAATCTTTTTGAGTAATAATATTTTTTGTAAAGCGTAAAATTCGTGTTTCTTCAATCACTTCTTCTCCAGTATTTAAGATGTGCTCGAGAATTGAATCTTCAATCAGTGGTTTAATCAGTGTTTTATCGTAAAGTCTTTCTTTCTTATAGTGAAAAAGATTGGGTGATTCACCCTCAAGATAAAGCACCATCTCTGAGGTTTGAAGATGGAGATCCGCTTGCATAAAAAATTGTCTCAGATATTCTCTTAATGGCAATTTGTCATCGATGAGTTCAGCAAATATGATCAGATCATGCGCAATGTCTAGATGTTCTAGCAGGTGCTTTGTTGTGATCTCTTTTTCAGGAATTTTTTCAATGATGACAACATCTTTTTCCTTAGGTTTAACCTCTTCATTTTTTGCAGGCTTTTTATCTAAAGCTTTTTGTAGTGTCTTTAATTTACGTGTATAGTAATCAAGAGAAGGTTTATTATCGAGTTTTTGATAGAGCTGAATGATCATCTCGATCATCACTTTTTTGAATGCATCATCCGCATCATCAATTTGATTCTCATATTCAGCTTCGAGCGTAGACGCTTTATGATAGTCCTCTTTGAGCAAATAAGCTTGCAATAGGGGTTTAATGGCTCGAATCGTTTGGTTTTCTCTGAGTTCTTTGAGTGCTTTTTGAATCACTTCATCCAAACGTTCAAGACGAATCAATAACTCGAGTTCATCGAGGATATACTGATGATGCAAATCAAAATTATAGAGTTCATAGAGCTGATTAAGTGCCATTTCATCCTGATGATCCTCTTTATAAATCATAAAGAGTTCTTGATGACAATAGATTTTCACCGCGTCAGGTATGACATCCTTTAAGATATAGAGAACATCTTCGAGATAAGGTAGATGAAGTGCTTTTTTGTAGAGAATGTCATCGAGCCGTGATAAATATTGTTTCATCACGGGAAGTCGTTCTTTTCTGAGTTCAATGTAACGCTTCGTTTCATCAAATTTACCTAGATGTAAGGAGGCATCGATCAAATGTTTGATAATCTGTTCCCCATAGGGTGTGGGTGCTTGTAATTCGATATCCTTTAAGACGATTTCTCCCTCACGAAAAACCATCTCATATTCCCCTAACGAAAGAGCAATATCAAAGAAACGACTAAACGCCGCCTGATAGTCAGTATGACTGAGCGGTTGTTCTAAAAAGTCTCTGATAATGGAGAGACTATGGGGTTCTTTAGGAAGTTTTAGAATATCTGAAAGACGCATCACATCATCCCTTGATTTCAGTATAGAGACGTAACGCCAAATTTAAATATTTTTCAGCAAGCATTTTAAAATCAAAATGAAGCACTTCGGAAAGTCCAACCATATCTTTTCGAGTTGCAACTTGATGCCATTGAAGTGCTTGGAACATCCGGTAAAATCTAACTAAGTTTTCTTCTTCTTTCGTGGCTTTTCGACCTAAGTAATGATCGAGAAGGAGTAAAGCATCTTCAAATTGGACATTACCAAATGAAGCGATATCATAATAAAACTCATTCCATCCAGCATACTCCCAGTCAAGTAGGTAGAGTCGATCACCAATCACGATGTTGGAGCGTTGTGCATCCCCATGACAAAAAACTTTGGGTTGATGTTTGCGTTCGTTATGGTACATATCTAGCCATTTTTTCTTTAAATCAAGATACATTTCAGAACGAATATTGGTAAACGTTTCATAGAGATCAAGTCTTTTTTCTAAACCATAGTCAGCGGCAGGTTCTAATGTGGTCGTGTGTAATGTTTTTAGTGCGTTTGCTACTTCATCTAAATGCTCTTTAAAATCGAGTTGTGTCAGCACCGTCCCTTCGACGTATTTCGCGGCTTTTTCACCCGTTTCAATATCAAAATAGACGGTTTCGTTGTTTAAATTTAAAGGACGAATGATCTCGAGATTCTCTTTTTCAATCTTACGATCAACAAAGAGATTACCATCTTTACCAATGACACGATAAGTATAATCAACGCCATGGATTTGGATATGATACGTTAGGTGACTCATACCACCCATGAGACGATGCTTTACGATCACATCTTCTTTATTAACATTAAATGCTTGACTTGCTCTTTCTTGTATTAAATCATGATGTTCCATAATTACCTCTGATAAAAGGTGACTTGCCCATCATCATAGATCGCATAGGATTGATGATAATCGCCTAAAGCCCCTGGATTAATAAATAAAATATGTTCTTCTACCATGAGATAACGCTCATGGGTATGCCCAAAAATAACGATGTCGGCCTGATGCAATTTAGCTTTAAGCTTCAATCGATCAAGACCAAATTTCACATGTTCAAGATGACCATGAAGGAGTAAGAGTTTTTTATTCTCTAAATCAAGGATCCGTTCATAGGGTAAATCGATACCAAAATCATTGTTTCCTTTGACTGAAATGACATGATAGCGTTCATACCGTTTCGGATCAAGTGCCATGTCACCCGCATTTACATGATAATCCACATCGGGATGACGTTTGATGATCTCGATGAGTCCATCGAGACTTCCATGAACATCACTCGTGATTAATAATTTCATCAAGATCCTCCTTAAGAAGCGAAAGGGCTTTGGCTCGATGTGAAATGCGGTTTTTTAATTCGGGTTCAATTTGGGCTGAGGTCATCTGGTACTCTGGTAAATAGAAGATTGAATCATAGCCAAACCCATATTGACCTCTTTCTTCTATGCCGATATATCCATCAAACTTTCCTTCATACGCTCGAAATTCGCCATTTGGATACGCAATGACAACTGATGAAATGAAGTATGCTCTTCGATCTTCGATACCTTCCATTTCACGAAGTACCTTTAAATTATTTTCGTGATCTCCATGACCGGAGTATCTTGCCGAATATATTCCGGGATGCCCATCAAGGGCATAAACGACGAGTCCTGAATCATCAGCAAGCGTCATCATATGATGTTTTTTTGCAAAGTGTTTAGCTTTAATTAAAGCATTTTCAAAAAATGATGTTCCGTTTTCCTCAACATCATCGAAATCATTGATGTCCTTTAAAGAAATGATTTGGACATCTGTTTGACCAAAAATCGCTTTAATTTCTCTGATTTTATGTGCATTTTGACTGGCGATTAATAGTTTTTTCATGATCCACCTCAAACCTTATTGTCTTATTCTATATTATCACATAATTTTATTCTGTTGGATGTTTTGAAGTCTTTTTAGGCTATAATAGTTTACGGTGATACTATGGACAACAACAAAGAAATTATCCGTTTTGAAGACATTTTTAAAGACGAACCGAAGAAAAAAGAGGAACGAAAAGAGGAATCTAACAAGAGAGGATATCTCTTCTCACTTCTTTACTATGTCGTGGTCATGTATTTGGTTGCATCCATATTCTATGTGATCATTATGAGTATTCCAGGGTTCGTTGAAAGTTACAGCAAAGATGAAATTCTATTTAAAGTCATTGCAGATGACCAAGCAGGCATTGCCTTCGTTGACGAGACAATTTATCAACAGTATGGTGATCTCTACCTTGACGATGTCGTAGGTATTGAATCGTATATGGGATTTGTCATTCTTGTCAATCGAGATAATTCTGATTATTCCAACTTGCTCTATACCATCGATCCTGACTCAGGTGAATATGTCGTTTCAACCATTGTCATCGATGACATCATTGACCAAAACCCAATCAATACGACATGGGATGGAGATGTCCCTATTGCTATTTATAAAGAGAAGGAACAGTTTGTACCACCTACATTCTTTTCAGATAATGTTTATACCGTTGAAGGCCCACAAGACGTCATGGATCCATTAGCATTATCTATCGTTAATTTTGCAGTTTATCTTGTGTTAATTCCAGGCGTATTATACTTTTTAAAACCTGATTTAAAGATGGATCTTACAGAGATAAAACCCAAGAAAAATGAAATTTTCTTAGGTATTATTATCGGTTATGCGTATATCTGGATTGGAAATATCATTTCTTCCTATGGATCAACATTCTTATCAAAACTATTCAACCTTCAGATTGATGAAGCGGTGAATCAGGAGATCATCATTTCAGCAGTTCAATCATCGGGTGCAATTTTGATGGTCATTTCCGCAGTCTTTATTGGTCCTATTGTCGAAGAGTTAATCTTTAGAAAAGCCTTATTCGGACTTATTAAAAAAGATTCACTTGCATTGCTCGCGTCTACAGTCATCTTTGGTCTCATTCATGTGATTGGTGAATCATCCATCCAAGCAGCACTTGTTAACGGTCTCTCATATTTTGTCATGGGATTTGTC
>JBBIMC010000121.1:0-609 GCA_037444605.1 Mycoplasmatota bacterium
ACAGATAAAGAAAGTTTAATATCTTCCACAAGATTTTTTAAGCGTTCACTACGGCTTTCAGTGATAATAATGAACTCATCGCCACCAAGACGGGCAAGAACTTCACCTTCTTTAAGTAATCCGCGAATTCTTGAGATAACTTCATTTATGGCTTCATCCCCTGATTGATGGCCAAACTGATCGTTGATCATCTTAAGGTGATCAATATCGAAAAATATACCTCCAAAAGGATCAATTGACCGTTGCTTTAAGCGCTTCTCCATGTAATAATCAAATGATTTTCTAGTCCATGCACCTGTCAAGTTGTCCAGATGGATAAGGCGTTCTTGTAAGAATATATAACCGATGATAAGGGCAAAACCAGCACTGCTCCATGCGAGCAAGACACCATAGAATAGCGCTTGAAATAGGGCACCTATAACAGGCATCAAAATGAACATGAAAAGCAAGACAAATTCACTGAATAATATTTTTGTTCTAAGTTTAATGATGTGAATAAGAGCAAGTAGCATATATCCATACGTGATCACCATCGCAATCATAAACCATGGACCTCTACTATAGACATTATTAGCATCAAAACTGAAGTAGAGTCCTAAGAATGGTGAT
>JBBIMC010000121.1:629-2984 GCA_037444605.1 Mycoplasmatota bacterium
CATTGATCAGAACAGGAATAAGAATCATGAGTGTCATCCAAGGTGGCATTTTCTTTCGAATGGTCACAAAATTCATGACCAAAAAGAACCAGCTCACGCTAAGTATGGGTGCAACCCCAAATAATATGACATGCAGTAGATCACCAAGCCATAGAAAATAGATCCCTTCCAAACCGTTGATGATGACGGTCAATGCTTCTGCGCCTAAAAGAACCATCACCACAAGGATGGATAGTAGATAACTCCGGTTTAGAGTATCCTTTCGATCAAGACGACGATTAGCTATTAGAAAAACGATACTGAGCAGTAAGATGGTTATTAAGTTGAGATCAATTCTTAAAAATATTGCCATAAAAACCTCCACTTAGTCTTATTATACTCGAAGATTACGTGTTTCTGCTTTCTTCAACCTGCTCATTTTCATATTTAAGACGTGAGGTAAGTTTATCAAGTTCCATGTCAAGGGCTTTGGGTAACTTGTCCCCAATGGTTTGATAGTATGATTTGATGGATGCGACTTCTTCTAACCAAGCTTTCGTATCTACACGTAAAAGTTCTTCTAATGCACCATGCTTTAATGGAAGACCTCTAACATCGATGGACTCGATGGTAGGAAGATATCCAATGGGTGATATATTGGCGGGTGCAGTGCCTTCACAACGCTCAAAAATCCACTTAAGGACGCGTGAATTATGACCGAATCCTGGCCATAAGAAATCACCTTGTTCATCTTTTCTAAACCAATTGACATAATAGATTTTGGGTAACAATGCATCATTGGAACGCTTACCCATATCAATCCAGTGCTTTAAATAATCACCGACATGATAACCGATAAAGGGTAGCATCGCAAAAGGATCTCTTCTGACCTGACCGATATTTTTGGAGAGTGTCGCTGCTGTAATTTCAGAACCCATCATCGAACCCATAAAGACACCATGGTTCCACGAGAGTGCTTCATGAATCAACGGAATCGTCGTTGGTCGTCTGCCACCCACCAAAATTGCGGAAACTAAAACCCCTTCATGATTTTCCCATTCAGGTGCAATCACTGGACATTGATCTGCTCTCACTGTAAAGCGGCAGTTAGGATGAGCAGCCGGCATGTTTTTCTCAGGTGTCCACTCTTCTCTCTTCCAGTCCATGAGGTGATTTGGTGTGGGACCATCAATGCCTTCCCACCATACATCATGATCATCCGTAAGCGCGACATTCGTGAAAATAGTGTTCTTTCTTATGGACATCATCGCATTAGGATTGGATCTGAATGATGTGCCTTTAGCCACCCCAAAGAATCCTGCTTCTGGATTAATGGCATATAATCTTCCATCGTCTTTCATCCATAGCCAAGCGATGTCATCCCCAACCGTTTCCACAGTCCAACCTGGAATTGTCGGAACCAACATCGCTAAATTGGTTTTCCCACAAGCACTTGGAAAAGCAGCGAGTATATATTTTGTAACCCCTTCTGGGTTTGTTAGTTTCAAGATCAGCATGTGTTCAGCCATCCACATTTCGTCTCTTGCAATGACAGAGGCGATGCGTAAAGCTAAACATTTCTTGCCAAGCAGAGCGTTACCACCATAGCCAGAACCAGGACCAAATCAATCTTTCTTCAGGAAAATGAGAAATATACTTATCTTCAAGGGGTGCTGCTGGCCATAATAAATCATCTTGACCCTCCTCAAGTGGATAACCAACACTATGCAAACAAGGAATAAATTCCTCTTTGGTTTCGAGTTCCTTGAGAACATCTCTTCCCATCCGAGTCATCAGTTTCATGTTACAGGTGACGTAAGCACTATCAGTAAGTTCAATGCCTATTTTGGAAAGTGGTGAGCCATAAGGACCCATCATGAAAGGAATGACGTACATCACACGTCCTTTCATCGATCCTTTATAGAGTTTTGTCATGGTCTCTTTGAGTTCTTTCGGGTCGATCCAGTTATTGGTTGGACCCGCATCGTCTTTATGGATGGATGCGATAAAGGTTCGATCTTCCACGCGAGCGACATCGTTAGGATCAGAAAAAAATGCAAACGATCCAGGACGCTTTACTTCGTTTAATGGAATCGCCTTTTTTTCTTCGACGAGCATTGTCATCAATTTGTTATACTCTTCATCGGTGCCATCGCACCAATAAATCTCTTTGGGTTCACAGAGTTCTGCCATTTCGTTTACCCATGCATTGAGTTGTTCTTTTTTATACATGTTATTCTCCCTTGATCGCCAAGATGCTAATATTTTTAAAACAAAACAGACTCATTTAAGAATCCTTTGACCGATGATTCAATCTCTTTAAATAAGTCTATGTTCATGTTAAAACCTCACTTCTATTATAAATCACTTTAGTGA
>JBBIMC010000121.1:3024-4815 GCA_037444605.1 Mycoplasmatota bacterium
GCTTTTTGGTAGACTGATTTCATTCTTTCTTCAAAGACATAATTAAAAACATCATCGATCAAAAACCATTTGACGCCTGCATGTTCCTCAGGGTTATGCATGGGGATTTCATCTTCATCGGCCACCAAAAGATAGGTCATATTCAGATGCAAATGGTCAGAGACGTAAACACCTTTTTTGATATGGTTAGGGACATAGATCACATCGATCGTAAAAAGGTCTTCTGTATAGGGACGAATGCTTGTCAATCCTGTTTCTTCAATGGCTTCCTTGATGGCGACTTCAAGACTGTTGGGGTTACCATCATTATGTCCACCAACCCAAGCCCATGATTGATAGATATGGTGATAGGCAAAAACAACTTTTGTCATGCTTTGATTGACGACAAAGGCTGAGGAAGTCAAGTGTGCAGTAAGATTGCTTCTAAGAAGATAGTCTGGATTTCGCTTGATAAAATCAAGCATGAGTTGTTTATCGATTTGTTCTTGTTCATTTTTTGGTTGATATTTATGAATAATATCATAGGGTGATGTCATCATGTAGACTCCTTAATTAAATCCATCAGTAGCTGTTCAGTGAGGCTTCCTCTGAGTCGCTTCAACTCTGGAAGTTTCTCTGGTGTGTGATAACTGATGGATTCAGTTTCACCGTTTTCAAGAAACGCTCCACCAATAATCTTCGCCTTAAATACGACCCATACTAATCGAATATCATCTTTGGTATATACTTTGTAAAGCTCAAGATGGCTGATGTGATGCCCTGATTCCTCATAGCACTCACGAATGGCAGCTTGTTCGAGGGTTTCTCCTAAGTTTCGAAATCCTCCTGGAAAGGTAATTTTCCCTTGATTTTTACCTTTGAGGTGAACCATCATGAATTCTCCTAAATGATTATAGGCCACGGAGACTGCTGAAATATTGACCCAGTTATCCCAGTCAATATATCCGCATTCACATGCTTTCACATGATGACCATCCATGAGATCAGGATAAAGTTTTTTACCACATGAAGGGCAATAGTCCATAATATAACCTCGCTTAATCCTCTGTAAAACCAACACCAAATGCTGTACCTACAGAAATGATGGCTGTTTTTTCTTGATTTTTATAGTTGAGTGCCATGGCTGAAGTATCGTGAAACAATTGTACATGAATGGGATAGCTCAATAATTTTTCAAGCTGTTCACTCAAGTACTGATCATAGGGATGCGCAATGAAATCAAGTTTCCCATAGCTACTTTTCCCTGGCTGAAGTGACCCTTTTTTGACATAATTCGCAATACTGATAAATAGGGTGTCGGGATAAATTTTCTGGGTGATGATTGTATCAATAATCGAAGATTGAAGGTATTGATGCAAACTCTTCGCTGAGTCTAAAATTCCTTTATCGGATCCGTCATTCGTAAATAGATGTTGAGCTGGTATATTTGAAAGTTTGATGTATTCGCTTCTGATATCATGATGGACAATCGCTCGCTTGATCGATGTTTGACCTAAATCAAAGAGTAAGAGCGTTCCCTTTTTTTGGTAAAGTGATGCCATCCCTTTAATGCCCAAATCCTCGGAATGTGCCAATAAGTGGACCTTTTGAGATAAATGTCTACGCATTAATTCACGGTTGATTTCTTCCGTAAAGGGCTTTACAAAAGGCTCTATGATGGCTCCACCTGCGAGATAGAGGGTTTTGATTGATGCCCAATAAGCGCGATGCTCTTCATTCCATTCGTGGTGATTACTAACAGAAAGTTTAGAGGGTTTAAAGAGCGTCCCAATGATCTGAGCAAGTTTAATC
>JBBIMC010000122.1:0-4741 GCA_037444605.1 Mycoplasmatota bacterium
TCTGTGGCTCTTTCTTTTCGTTCTTTGGGGGAAACACCTGAGAGACGTAACGCCATTTCTACGTTATCTAATACAGAAAGATGACTGATGAGGTTGTAGTTTTGAAATACAAAACCGATGGTTGCGTTACGATAAGCATCCCATTCGTAGTCTTTAAAATCTTTGGTTGATTTTCCATCAATTAACAAATCCCCTGAGGTATATCGATCGAGTCCACCAATTAGGTTGAGCATGGTTGTCTTTCCAGAACCTGATTGACCAAGGATCGCGACAAATTCATTGTTCTTAAATTCGAGATCGATTCCGTTAAGTGCTGGAAAGGGTTGACCCGCAACGACATATTGCTTTTTAATCTTGATAAGTTGTAACATACGAATTCTCCTTTCGAGATTTCATTTCGGACTCATTATATCAAATGGAAGAATTCTTACATGGCATAATGCACGGCATCTCATGATTTCACATATTATAAATCTTTATTGAATAGTAAAGCATTTTTGTTGATATTATTTCGAATTCGAAATATAATGATGGTGTAAATTACTATAAAAGGAGACACATCATGAACGAAAAATTAACAATTGGTATTATCATTGGCAGTACAAGGGAAGGTCGTGTATCACCACAGGTAGCATCTTGGCTCAAAGCCTACGCAGACAGTCGTGGTGATGCAAATTATGAAGTCGTGGATATTAAAGATTACAAGTTACCTCTATTAGGAGAAAGTGATGATCAAGCACCTGTGGCAAGATGGAATCAAAAACTCGCCACACTCGATGGCTTTATCTTTGTTGTTGCTGAATACAACCACAGCATTACTGCCTCATTAAAAAACGCACTTGACAGTGCAAGAGACGCCTGGAACAATAAAGCTGCAGGTATCGTTTCCTATGGATCTGTAGGGGGAACAAGAGCCGCTGAGCACTTAAGAGGCATTTTAGGTGAACTCATGATCGCTGATGTGAGAACCCATGTTGCCTTAAACATGTTCATTGATTTTGAAAATTGGTCCATCTTCAAACCACAACCCATTCATCAAAACAATCTAAAAACTTTATTCGATCAAGTGAATGAGTGGTCTCGTGCACTTAAACCCTTACGTTAATAAAAAAGATTGTTTATAAATTAGACGACAAAATGCACATAATCGTTACCACAGGTTGAATTTCTTGACATCTTCCATTAAAATAATAATATACCACACGTATGGAGGATAGTTCTATGCCAAGAAGAATTACTGATGTTTGTATCGCTTGTGGCGCTTGCCAAGCAGAATGCCCAGTAGATTGCATCTCTGAAGGCGACATTTATGTCATCGACGAAGATATTTGCATTGACTGTGGTGCATGCCAAGAAGTTTGCCCAACAGACGCGATTATCGAAGTTTAACACTTAATGAAGATGAAAAAGGAGCTAACTTAGCTCCTTTTTTATGTTCTGTTATAAACTTGATGGCGTTTCAATACTGAAGTCTAACGATCCCTTCGCATCATCACCGACAATTCTGAGTCTTGCTCGATCGTCAATTAGTGTGACTTGATTAATACCTTCAACGAGTTCTTGGATGCCATCATCATCACTGACCAAAATCACTTTAAAACGACCACTTGTGATGTTCATGTCAAGATCAATGGTTAGTGTGCCATTGACGTTGAACGATTTTAGCGTGTATATTCCTGAGAAACGATTGAATTCTATGGAGTCATTGAGTTCTATCATTCCGAGGAATGAATAGGTATCTCCGGTTGCCATCATCCTATCTTCATCATCATATAATTCGCCATGTGCAGAAAAATTACATGCAGATAGGGTCAAGACAAGGATGCAAACAACGAGAATTCCCACAACTTTTTTCATCAATTAATTCACCTCGGATTCAGCTCTAAATAGTTCATAATATTCTTTATGTTCATCCAATCTCTGTTGCGCTGTCTTGAGGACATCCTCAAAATCAAGATTGAAATGACTTAAGATAGGAAAGATTAGATCGTATTCTGCTTGCGCAATCTTAAAATCAGCAATCGAGATTAATAACAATTCTTCAACTACACGTCTGACCGCGACAGGACTCATCGTTTTCACCGCTTTATAAAGGGCTTCAATAGGTATCTTGTACGCCATCACTTTTTCAGGATCTAATCCAATCATGCTACAAAGTACGATCAACATCTGAACTTCTTGAGGGGTGATGATGCCATCCGCTTCGACCATGTAATGTGCAAGGATCACCAACACAATCTGATCAAGTGGTGTTAGCTCACTCATGACGTTAAAACTTTTATAGAAGTTCTTGTACTGACTCATATCAAATCCATGAAGAGAGGCCATATATTCGATCAAGGATAATTCTTGGTTTTTTAGCTTTTTATCAACCGACATCATGGTAAACCCCATACGGAGAACCTCGAGCAACTTCTTATCTCCGAGCATCGCGAGAACGTCTTTAATCTGTTCATCACTTAACCGATCTATCGCCTTTAAATCGATATTCATGCTTTGTGCGAACATCCATATCAGATTGAGTTCTTCGAGCTTAACTTCAAGATCCGATGTCACAATCGCATTTAAAAATGCAACGACTGCCATTTTTTCTTGATCGGTATAGTTTTCCATAAATGACATGATGTTCACCTCTTTCAACTTTATTATACTAAAAACGGAAAAAGAAAAACACCTATCGGTGTTTCATATAAGGTATTCCCCATAGATAATACTACAAGAAATCAATCATTTAAAAACGAAAACGTATAAATTTATTGCAAGAATGAAAAACGTAAAACACTTAATTTGAATCCCTAAAAACTAAATGTAACATTTACAAATGAAAACATTTATCTATGGGGAATACGCCTTCAGTATACATCCATCTCCCCAATAGTGCAAGCACATTACAAAAAAAGGATCTACTGATCCTCATTTTTCTTTACGAATGGTTTTTTATCATATGGCTTCTGATAAGGACGATTTTGGCTTTGTCCTTCTCTAGGCGTATAGGGCTTTCTTCCCTCTTGACCTTCACGTGGAGTGTAAGGTTTACGGAATTCTTGACCCTCTTTTGGCGTATAAGGTTTTCTATTTTCCTGACCTTCACGTGGTGTATAGGGCTTTCTTCCCTCTTGACCCTCTCTGGGTGTATAGGGTTTTCTTCCTTCTTGACCTTCGCGTGGTGTATAAGGTCTTTTTCCCTCTTCGCCCTCACGAGGTGTATAAGGTTTTTTAAACTCTCTCGGTTTGGATGAATCATATGGCTTTCTTTCTTCATAAGGACGCTTGCTGTAAGCTTCGCTCTTTGCCATAGAGATCATGGGTTCATCATCTTTGACAGCCACTTCACGCTTATTGGTGCGTGGTAAGTCTGAGCGTTTAAACCCTTTTTTGTCTTCTCTTTCATCCATGAGTTCGTGATAAGATTTTTTACTGCTCTCTTTGTAGATTTTCACAAATGTTTGTTCTTTCCTTTTTAGATTTGTTGGTGATTGGTAGGCGTATATAAGCCATAAAGTGGCTTTAAAAAGTGCCTAATTTATCCCTCGAGATAATCTTATAATGATTTCATCATTTTGTCAATTATATCCGGCCTATTGCAAAAAAATAAGCATGATATGCTTACTTTTCTTGGATTTTTGAAGCTGCAGGTTCATCGAGTATAATGGTGCAGTTGGGATGAAGTTGCAGGATTGATGCGGGTAGGTCAGCGGTGACCTCGCCATTAATCATTTGATAGACAACCTCAGCTTTTTCTTTTCCTGAAGCAATCAATACCAATTCTTTCGCGCGCATAATGTTTTTGATACCCATTGTAATCGCATACTTGGGTACTTCATCAATGGAACCAAAAAAGCGTGAATTATCCTTTCGTGTTCTCTCATCTAAATGGACGACAAACGTTTCGTTTCCGAGGGGTGTACCAGGTTCATTAAACCCGATATGTCCATTAGAGCCAATGCCTAACACTTGGAGATCCAGTGGATTTTTCTTGAGTAAACGATTATATTCTTTGGCAATCTCATCGATACGATTAAGATCATTATCGGGAATATGAATATGTGCTGGATCAATATCCACGTGCTTAAAAAGATGCTCATTCATAAATGAGTAATAGCTTTGAGCATGTGTTCTAGGAATACCGACATATTCATCGAGATTAAATGTCATCACATCTTTAAATGTAATTTGTTTTGATTGATAGGCTTTGATTAACCTATCGTATAACCCGATGGGTGATGATCCGGTCGCAAGCCCTAGTTTGGCATGAGGATTTTTTTGTAAGAGTGTGATCACCTTATCTGCAGCTTGATCTGAGACGGCTTGGTAATCACGACAAACGATGATGTTCATGATATCTCCTAAACGATAGCTTTTAATGATTCACGGATATTTCCGTTATGCTGTTCAAGTAATTCTTTAATCTTTTCAGGCTCTTCAATATGGGACATAATCCCAAAAATCGCATATTTCACCGAGTTATATTTCGCAAGATACGTCTCTGCAACTTCTTCTGTACATCCCGTGATTTCCATCACGATATTGGTTGCTCGCGATACTAACTTATTATTAGACATCTGAACATCAATCATTAAATTCTCGTAGACTTTACCAATTTTCACCATGGATGCAGTCGTAATCATGTTTAAGATCAATTTTTGAGCAGTTCCTGATTTCATGCGTGTTGATCCTGTGAGCGGTTCAGCACCGGTGATCGCCTCGATGGGATAATCCGCGACTTTGGCGAGTTCTGAAC
>JBBIMC010000123.1:0-4738 GCA_037444605.1 Mycoplasmatota bacterium
CTATCGATGATTTAGGACTGATCATCATCGATGAGGAGCATGATGAAAGCTATCGTCAAACAGAAGGCGTCATCTATGATGCGAAAAATTTGGCCCAAATTCGTGCGTCCTATCATCATATTCCTGTCCTATATGGAAGTGCAACACCATCTGTTGTCTCGATGTATGAAGCCCTACAGGGAAAAAGTAAATTACTCGAATTAACCCAAAGACCACGACAACTCCCCCTCCCAAAACTCACCTTCGTCGATATGAAGAAAGAACTTTCTGACAAGCACCTTTCCATCTTTTCAAGACCCCTCATCGCTGGGCTTAAAGATCGTCTTGAAAAGAAGGAACAAGCCATTTTGTTCTTGAATCGTAAAGGATATGCGCCTTTTGTCTTATGTCGAGCATGCGGTGAGGTACCACGATGCCCACATTGCGATGTATCGCTACGGTTTTATAAAGATAAGAAGATATTAAAATGCCCCTATTGTGGGTATGAAAAAGATTTTTCAGCTACCTGTGATCTATGCCATGAGCCTAAAGTGAAAGAAGTAGGCATTGGCATTGAGTATGTTGAAGAACAACTAAAAAAACTATTACCCCAAGCACGCGTTTTACGACTTGATCGCGAAATGACCACCACCAAACACGCTCACGAGATCATTTGGCATGATTTCCATGAAAAGGAAGCTGACATTTTGATTGGGACACATATGGTCACCAAAGGATTAGACTTTCCTGGTGTCACTTTGGTCGGTGTATTGATGAGTGATCTCTTACTCAAAGTGCCCTCATATCAAAGTACGGAACGAGCATACATGTTGTTAACCCAAGCCACAGGGCGCTCAGGTCGTGCACTTAAAGGAGAAGCCATCATTCAAGGGTATGATCTAGATCACTACGCCATTAAGGCAGTCGATAAAGGGTATGATGCATTTTACCAAGAAGCCATTCAAACACGTAAGCTTCTTGGCTATCTCCCTTTTAAAAATACGTCACAACTCCTTTTTGAAGGTGTAGGATTCTTAAAGACCTATCAAAAAGCATTCCTTCTCAAAAAGCAACTTGAAAAGCTTGGATTTACTGTTTTAGGACCTTCACAAGCGCTCATCAAAAAAATCAAAGATCAATATCGCTTCACCTTAACACTTAAATATGAACAAACAGATATTTCACCTCTTTTCACGTGGATTAAACAACATCAAGAAGAGGATATCCGCATTCGCTTTTCACCCATTTTAGATCAATGGTAGGTGATTTTATGAACATTATTTTTATGGGAACCCCTGAATTTGCGGTTCCAATCCTTGACATGCTCCAATTAAATCATCACGTCATGATGGTGGTCACTCAACCGGATAAACCTGTGGGTCGTAAAAAAGTCATGACACCCTCACCCGTGAAAATGAAGGCATCCTCGCTTGGTATTCCTGTCTTTCAACCGGAAAAATTAAAAGAGGACTATCTGTCTTTAATTCACCTTAAACCTGATTTACTTGTGACCGCAGCCTATGGTCAAATGTTGCCTAAAGCACTCTTAGATACTGTCACGTGTATAAATGTACATGGATCACTGCTTCCAAAATACCGTGGTGGAGCCCCCATCCAATACGCGCTATTTGATGGACTCAAAGAAACGGGTGTGACGATTATGTATATGGCTTATCAGATGGATTCAGGGGATATCATCAAACAAGCATCTCTACCTATTCTTCCCGAAGATGATTATCAAACATTGGCTACACGCCTTTCACACCTCGGTGCAGTGCTTTTAGAAGATGTTTTAAAAGATATGGATAAGGGAATCATCCAGAGAATCCCGCAAAATCCAAAAGACGTCACATTCGCCTATACGCTCAAACCACATGACGAATATCTTCACTTTCATCAAACCACAGATCAAATCATCGATCGAATTCGTGGATTATCTCCGGAACCTGGGGCCACAGCTTGGCTTAAAAACGTCCCCATAAAGTTCTATAAGGCTTTAAGAAGTGATATAATAGACATTAAGGCATTGCCAGGAACTATTCTCGTATCCAAGAAGCGCTTGATCATTAAAACGGGTGATGGTGCGATCGAGGTATTAGAGATTCAAGCACCAGGTAAAAAGCAAATGGCAGTCAAAGATTTTCTCAATGGTCAAACCCTCTTTGTCGATGGTGACCGATTTGACGAAAGGAGTCATGAAAATGGCTGAAAAAAAGGGGAAGAAATTATTATATACCCGAGCAGAAATGTTTGAATTGAACAAGAAGATTTTAATGAAGCGTGGTGTCAGTATCGAAGCGATTGCTGAAATTAGTTACAAACAACAATCGAAATATTCTGATGATGTCTCCAGAGAACTATGCATTGAATCAGTAGAAAAGATTCTCTCCCTCCGCGATGTCTTTCATCACGTTCAACTCGCGTGTGAAATTGACCGTCTCGCAGAAGAAGGAAAATTCGAAGGACCGATTCAAGCCATCATTTATGAAGATTTAGGTTTGTTTGGTATCGATGAGACCATGGGTCTTGATGTTTCAGGTCTTTATGGTACCATTGGTCAAACCAATTTTGGTGATATTGACGTCAATAAGCATGGGATTGTCAAACGCTTAAATGATGCAGGAAAAGAAGAAGGCATCTGCCACACGTTCTTAGATGACATCGTTGGTGCGATTGCCGCAGCAGCATCCACACGTGTCGCTCAAGTTTTAAATGAAGAAATTGCCCATGAAGATTCTGGGGTAAAACGTTTTTCGATCTTTGACATCTAATAAAAAGGACGATCTTACGTGAAGCGAAGACTGAAAGAAAAATGGAATCTAAAAATTCTTGGTAAAGGGATCTTTGCCAAGTATTTTGGATTTGAACAAGGCGTCGATATCACCGATGATGTCGCCGTTCTTTTTCGTCGAAATGTCGTTATCAAGAACATTGTCTTCGTATCCAACTTGATGTATTCCGTCATTTTATTCGTTTTATCGCTTTCTGCTCATGGACAAGTGACCGATTGGGTTGTGACATTTATCGCTTTTCCATTAACCTACGTCATCAATAAACTGTTGAAAAAGCTCATCAACCTAGATCCCCATGACAAGACTAAACAATCGGTTGCCATGTATGTCTCGGCATTTTACATCTTTTTCTCTTCGATCTTGATTTATGCAAGACTCTATCAAAAAGAGTATTTTGAAACCGCAGCTTACATATTGATGTATTATGCGATCGTCGTTATTTCGCTTTACCAAGAGCGAAGACTGATGGCACAATCCTTTCAGGGTCTCATTGCACTACTAACGATTATCCATTTTATCTGGACGTATAATATTCAAAAATTGGTCGATAACGAAACGATTATCGAGTTCTTACCACGGTTCGTCACACTCCCTGAGTTTGGGGATATCGTCCTTCGTACACTCCTTTTTATCCTGTTTTACTTTGTTGTGTACGCGATCGTTTCTATGGGTCAGTACATGCAAGAAGAGCGAAAGAAAGAATTGATCAAACGTCGTCAGGTTCAAGGAGATTTCTCCCATATTGTAGGTGACTTATTCTCTGTGGTGTTTTCGAGTTCATATACGCTCATGGAAAAAAGACATGCCTCCCAAGTTCAGCAAATGGCGGTCAAACTTGCTGAATATTATGGACTTTCACAGCCCAAGATCGAAGCGATGACCCAATATGCGTTAATCCATCTCCAATACCAAGAAATCAAAAACCTTTTAAATGAGATGAATACTTTTTCAGAACAAACCTATGATGTCTTAAAAGAAAAGACAGAACTAGGGTCAAGAATCGCGAAGCGAATGCAACTTGCCCAAAAATGTGAAGATATCGCACGTGCCCACATCGAAGATACCGCCAATGAGAAGTTTCTCAAGGAAATGCTTGTCATTCAACCAGAAATCGAATCGCAGATCATTTTACTCGCTGATTTATACATCACGATGCGAGGACCTAAATCATACAAACGTCCCATGGCACATAGCATTGTATTAAAGTCCTTCCAAACGGATTTGGGTCATTATTTTGATTATGATTTAAAAGAACGCTTCTTGAAATTCCATGATGAATTCAGCGAGATGTATAATAACTTCTAAACCATGGTTGATCTAGTTAAAACGCTTGACTTTTTATGATACATCATGTATCCTAATGAAGGATTAATTCAATCACACTTATTCAGAGCTACCGAGGCCAGTGACCGATGACGTAGCAGCAACCTATTGAATTAGGTGCTTCACACGAGGGGTTAAGTGACCCATCAATAAGGACAAATACCTACAGGCGTTTCTCCTTTGAGAAACGCTCATTTTTTTTGAAAGAGAGGAACTTCTATGTTTCGTTTATTCAGTAGTGAATCGGTGACCGAAGGTCATCCAGATAAAGTTGCAGATTATATTTCCGATAGCGTCTTGGATGCTGTTTTAGCCCAAGATCCCCATGCAAGAGTCGCTTGTGAAACAGCAGTTACCACAGATTATGCACTCCTTTTTGGGGAGATCACGTCGAAAGCTTCCATTGATTTTGAAGCTGTCGTCAAAGAAGCAATCAGTGATATCGGATACAATAAAAAAGAATACGGATATAATGCAGAAGATGTCGTGGTTGATGTAAGAATAAAACCACAATCTGCCGATATCGCTTTAGGTGTTGATGAACAAGAAAACAAAGAACAAGGCGCGGGTGACCAAGGTTTGATGTTTGGCTATGCCACCAATGAAACCATCACCTTAATGCCTTTACCCATCTATCTTGCGCA
>JBBIMC010000124.1:0-4703 GCA_037444605.1 Mycoplasmatota bacterium
ACATAAAGTGGCATTAGATCTTTTCAATTATAGCGATTATGAAACCAAAGATATCCAATCGGTCTCCCCTGATCAACTTGCGTTACTCGAAGATATCGAAAACATTGATTTAGATCATCTGACGCCTATTGATGCGTTATTACTCATCCGCCATTATCAATCGATACTGAAGAAAAAGTAGGAATTCTTATGCCCTTAATTCGCCAAATGGATGAACGACTGGCCAATATGATTGCAGCCGGTGAAGTCGTTGATCGACCTGCATCCATTGTCAAAGAACTTGTGGAAAACTCTATCGATGCCCATGCAACATCTATCATGGTGGAAGTTTTTGACATGGGTATGACCCAAATCAAAGTCACCGATAATGGAGTTGGCATGGATAAAGAGGATGCACACTTAGCCTTTCACAGACATGCGACATCGAAAATAAAAGATGAGTTTGACCTTTCCCATATTCAAACTTTAGGATTTCGTGGGGAAGCACTCGCCGCGATTGCCTCTGTATCTAAAGTCACTTTAAAAACGAGGCAAGAGGACCACGATGGCTTTATGGTTTACGTTGAAGGAGGTCATTTCATCAAAGATGGATTAGCGACGCTCAATCGCGGTACCATGGTTGAAGTGAATGACTTATTCTATAACACGCCTGCGAGATTTAAGTACATTAAGAGTGATCTTACTGAAAAAGCGATGATTATCGATATTTTTGATCGTCTTGCTTTAGCACATCCTGAGATTCGTTTTCAACTTTATATGGATCAGAAATTGGTGAAGGAAACGTATGGTAATCACAATTTCTTTAGTCTGATCGATCAAATCTATGGTCCTCGTATGACCAAAGGGATGATTACATTTAAGGAAACAGTTCAAAAAATGACGATTGAAGGCTATTTGTTATCTCCTTCCATCGCAAGATCACGAAAAAAAGATATTTCAATTTTTGTTAATGGCCGTTTTATTAAGAATTATGCATTGATTCAAGCGGTTGTTGATGGATACCATTCCTACATGATGGTTGGAAAATATCCGATTGCCTTAATTCATATCACGATCGATCCATCACTACTTGATGTCAATGTACATCCTCAAAAGTATGAGGTTAAATTTGTCAATGAAATGATCTTAGCTTATCACATCGAAGGCTATGTTAAAAAAGCTTTGATGATGGAAAAACATGAGATTCCTCAAGGTCTTGAAACGATTAAGAAAAATGAACCGCAAGAATCGTATACACCGCTGTCCATGAGTTTTGAAAACATCGTACTTCAGGAAAGTCATCCTATGGATGAAATCCCCTTAAAACGTCTTCCTGAACTCATGTATGTAGGAACATTTGCTGGAACATATCTCCTATTTCAGAACGAAGAAGGATTGTTCCTGGTCGATCAACATGCTGCAGCAGAACGGGTACGCTATGAGCATTATACCAAAGCACTCGCTCATCCTAAGTTTGCAACCAAACTGATGTTTATTTCACATCCTCTATCGATAACCTCTGAGGACCAAAACATCCTTACTGTGCATGAAGAAGAATTGAAACGCTATGGATTTGAATTTGATTCTCATCATGAACTAAGTGCGATACCCACTTGGCTCAATGAAGATGAAATTGAGATTGCCCTTGAATCCATGGTGACGATGCTTCAAGAAAAGAGCCGCATCGATTTAGCGCAACTTCGTGACTCGCTGGCTAAAGATGTCAGTTGTAAAGGTGCCATTAAGGCCAATAAGGCGTTAAGCATCCTAGAAATCAACCATTTAATGGCAGAACTTTCTTCGTGTGATAATCCTTATCACTGTCCTCACGGAAGACCTACTATCGTTCGTTTATCGAACTATGATATCGAACGCATGTTTAAACGGGTGGTCTAATGAAAAAATGTGTGATCATCGTTGGACCGACAGGCTCAGGAAAGACAGGATTATCTATTAGACTAGCGAAACATTTTGGCTTTGAAATTATTAATGGAGATTCAGTTCAAGTCTATCGTGGTCTAGACATTGGTTCCGCCAAGATCAAAGAGGATGAAAAAGAAGGCATTGTTCATCACTTGATCGATATTCGGGATCCAAAAGATCCTTATAGTGTCTTTGATTTTCAACACGATGTCAGAAGTTTGATCAATCAAATCCCGCAACCGATGATCGTCGGTGGGACAGGTTTTTATGTCAATGCAGCGATTAGCCATTATGAATTTGTTGAAGAAAAACGGGATGACGCGTTCGATCGAAGTTATGATCATCTATCCAATCAAGAACTTTATGCCAAATTGATGGAACTCGATCCCGATATTATCATCGATCAAAACAATCGTCGGCGGGTTCTAAGAGCCCTTGAACAAGCACTCCAAGGAACACCACGCTCGAAGAAAATGCGTAAAAATGAACGTCTTTATGATGTGCTCATTATCTATTTGGATATTGATAAGAATGCACTTGTTGAAAGACTCTGGCTGCGTCTTGAAAAACAATTAGAAGAGGGCTTTATCAATGAAGTCAATCATTTAAGAGAACAAGACATTCATTTGAATATGATTGGTTATCGTGAAATTGATCAATACTTATCAGGTGAACTATCATTTGAAGCCATGAAGGAAGCGATTATTAAAGCATCAAAATTACTCGCCAAAAAGCAAAAAACATATTTCATCAATCAGATGAAACCGATCATTCTTGATGCGTTATCTCCTACCCTTGTGGAAGATAGTATTAACCATATTAAAAAATTTCTGGAGGAATAGACATGAACGTACCCAAAATATTTCAACCACTTTATGGTGAAAAAACAACAAAGAAAACACTCTTTGGCTCACTCCTTGTTGGCCTATTTGCTACCCTATTTATCGCAATCATTTTTTGGAGTTCTTTATCCTCTTTAGCGATCTGGAAAACAATCCTGATTTTACTATTCACGTTTGATATCTTTGCAGGTTTCATCGCAAACTTTTCAATGGGAACGCATCACTATTATCAACAAAGAACACGCTTATCTTATGTGTTCATCATCATCCATGTACAGCCCATCATTCTCATGCTTCTTGCAGGTGAGTCTTGGTTAACGGGGTTATATCTTTATGCATACATGCTAGCGACTGCAACACTTACTTATGGGATAAAGAAACCTAACAAACAGAAATTCTTTGGCTTTTTTCTGAATTTACTAGGTGTCTCGCTCCTTTTAACCGTATTTCAACCGATCCCTACATACCTTACACTCATCTTTATCGCGTTTTTCTTTAAACTTATCTATGGTTTTTCTGTCCATCATTTCCGGGATAACTTATGAGAATATATATTATCGGAATGCCTGGATCAGGAAAGACCACGATTGCAAAACATCTCGCACAAGCCTTGAACTACTCATATTATGATTTGGATGCCATGATTGAAAAAGAAGCGTTACTTTTTATCGAAGACATTTTCGAAAAGTATGGGGAAGAGACGTTTCGTCGTTTAGAGACTGAGGCGTTAACCCACATTCCTGAGGGAGATTACGTCATCGCTTGTGGGGGTGGTGTTGTCACCAAAAAGACCAATAAGGCCTTGATGAGTGGTCTTAAAATCTATCTTGATACGGACTTGGATATCATCAAAGAGCGTTTATCAAAAGATTACCAACGCCCATTATTGAAGAAAAAGACTTTAGAACAACTCTTTGATGAACGTTACCTTAAGTACCAAGATTTCGCGGATATTGTTGTTTCAAATAATGTTGATGTTCAAATGACTGTCAAAGTGATCATGAACTATTTGTCTTCTGAGGTGAACTCATGAAAATACTGATTTTACACGGACCCAATCTCAATATGCTTGGTAGACGCAATCCAGAACTCTATGGATCGTTTACCTTAGATGATCTTTATGAAGAACTTGTTGATGAATATCCATCCATCGAATTTACATATTATCAATCCAACCATGAAGGTGAACTGATCGATGTCATCCAAGAATCTCTGGATGAAGATTATGATGGACTTATCATCAACCCAGGCGCTTATACACATACATCGATCGCTATTCGTGATGCTTTAGAGCTGGTTACTTTTTTAAAAGTTGAAGTTCATCTTTCTGATATCACAAAACGTGAAGCCTTTAGACAAGTCGATATGATCAATGATGTCTGTGATGCTTGTTTTATGGGAAAAAAGATTGAATCCTATTTTGAAGCCGTTGAATATATCTTGAAGCAGAAAGAAAATGCCCAATAACGACGAAAAATGCTTTAAAAAAGATATTTTTTGTTGTACAAGACCGTTTCTTCGTGTATAATGAAAACGGCAAAAAAACCTGATAGGAGTGATCATCATGATCAGTACAAACGATTTTAAAACTGGACAAACCATATTATACGAAGGAAACATTTATTCTGTTATAGAATTCTTACACGTGAAACCTGGAAAAGGTGGAGCTTTCGTTAGAACCAAACTAAGAAACTTACGCACAGGATCAATTACGGATGTTACCTTTAATGCTGGAACTAAAGTTGATCGTGCACAAATCGATAAGATTTCGATGCAATATCTCTATGCAGATGGCGATAAACATGTTTTCATGAATACGGAGAGTTATGAACAAATTGAAATTCCAAAGTTTCAAATTGAGAACGAGCTCAACTATATTTACGAAGGATTATCAGTTGATGTCATGTTCTATGATGGCACTGAAATCTTAGGGGTTTTACTTCCAGACAAACTTGCTTT
>JBBIMC010000125.1:0-4685 GCA_037444605.1 Mycoplasmatota bacterium
GGTTGAGATGCGCTCAATGAGCTTAACATCGGTTTCATAATCCTCAAAAGAATAGCCATGGCTTCTCACTAAAGGCATTGCTGTTTCAACAGAGGTTCCATCCAGATGATAAAAGTCACGTTCAACGAATTGGTGGTTGACCAAAATCGGATGTTGATAACCGATTTCGTTAGCAATAATATGGGCGGTTTCTAATGCCCTAGACAGAGGCGATGCCATCAATCGATCAAAAACAAGATGTGATGCTCGAATCGTTTGACCAAGCATTTTTGCTTGTGCTTTTCCTTTATCATTTAAAGGAATATTGACCCTTCCTTGAACTTTTCCAGATGCATTATAGTAAGTTTGTCCGTGACGGACCATTGCTAGAATCATGAGATACCTCGTTTCACGAGTTACATTATAACATAGTTTGGTTTTATTCCAAGGTCATTTATGTTAAAATAAACATTAGGAGACGTGATACTATGCATATGATTGACTTAATCGCCAAAAAGCGTGATGGTTATTCTTTAACACAAGAAGAAATCCAATACATCATCCACAATTATACTCAAGGACTCATCCCGGATTATCAGATGAGCGCCTTTTTAATGGCTGTATATTTTCAAAAAATGTCCAATGAAGAAGCGACTTATCTCGCATTAGCGATGCGTGACTCAGGAGATGTCATCGATTTATCATCGATACCTGGGATTAAGGTTGATAAGCATTCCACCGGAGGTGTAGGCGACAAAGTCACCCTCGTTTTAGGACCTTTATTAGCGTCATTAGGTGCGAAATTTGCCAAAATGAGCGGTCGTGGTTTAGGCCATACCGGTGGCACCATTGATAAACTCGAAAGTATCCCCGGATACCAAGTCGAACGTTCTGTCGAAGATTTCATCAAGCAGGTCAATACGATCGGGATTGCAGTTGTGGGACAAAGTGGCGATGTTGCTCCAGCCGATAAAAAACTTTACGCACTTCGCGATGTGACAGCGACTGTGGATGTCATTCCACTGATTGCTTCCTCCATTATGTCCAAAAAACTTGCGAGTGGTGCAGATGCTATTGTCCTCGATGTCAAAGTGGGTCATGGTGCATTCATGAAGACCGAAGAAGAAGCGATCAAACTCGCGGAATTAATGGTATCGATTGGACGGCTTGCTGGTAAGAAGATGACGGCGATATTGACGGGTATGGACGAACCCCTTGGTCATAAGATCGGGAACGCTCTTGAAGTTTATGAAGCGATGGAAACGCTCCAAGGTAGAGGTCCTAAAGATCTTGTTGATGTCACTGTCGCGATCGGTTCTCATCTGATGCTCGATGCCAATCTTGCCACTTCATTGGATGAGGCAAAAGCAAAACTTTATGCTGCATTAAATGATGGTTCAGCCTATCAAAAATTCTTAGAACTCGCTAAAGCACAAGGTGGCGATGTAAAAGCACTTAAGCATCCCGAAGATTTATTATCCAAAAATCGAATTGAACTCTTATCGGATGATGAAGGATATGTGACCGACATCAATGCTCTTGACATTGGTAAAGCAGCGATGCGATTAGGTGCGGGTCGAGAAACCAAAGAAGATCGTGTATTATTAGATGTTGGCGTGGATCTTCACGTAAAAATTGGTCATTATATCAAAAAAGGTGATAAGATTGCGACACTCTATGTTCGTGATAAAGGAGTTAAAGAGGCATCCAATCTTATTAAAGACGCGATTAAGATTGGCAAAGAACACAAAGAAATTCCATTGATCAAGCGCACGATAAAATAGAGGGGGAATAGGGCATGTCAATTATGACACCCGATTACACACATTCGATTTTAAATGTGACAGCAACGATTTTAAAAAAATATCAATCACCCACAGCCTACCAAGAAATTCAAGTTCTTGCGGATGCGATTAAAGAAAAAGACCATATCGTATTGGTTCTTTTGGACGGCATGGGGATGAATTTGTTGACAAAGCATCTTTCACGAGGTGCTTTTTTGCTCAAATATCTAAAAGATGTCATCACATCCGTGTTTCCCCCAACCACCGTGGCTGCAACCAATACTGTCTTATCAGGGCTACCGCCTTTTCAGTCTGGGTACTTGGGTTGGGTACAATACTTTCCTAAGGAAGATGCAAATATTGTCGTTTTTCAAAACCAAGATTTTTATGATAAAAATAAAGTCTTTGATGTGAATTTCCGCGAAAAATATTTGAAATACCCACTGATATATGAACAGATCCGCAAAAATGCCTCTGAACATATTACGCTACATGAACTGTTTCCAAATTTTCGTGAAGATGGTTATGCATCATTTAAAGATCAAGTCGATAAAGTGATCGATATCACAAGACAACATCAAAAATCATTCACCTATGTCTACTGGACAGAACCGGATTTAACCGAACATCAATACGGGGTAGACTCCTATGCTACACGTAATGTGGTGCAACATCTTGATGAAGAATTAGAACGCCTTGCCTTCTTTTCAGCTAAAAGCACAGCGATTACTGTCATCGCTGATCATGGGCTTACTGATATTAGTGAAGTTGATCTTTTCAAAGACACCACGCTAATGTCGATGCTCAAACGTTTGCCTTCGATGGAACCCAGAGCAACCAACTTTTTTGTTAAACCTAAATACAAGCTTGAGTTTAAAACACATTTTGAAAAGAATTATGGCGAGGACTTTATGCTCCTTACTAAAGAAGAACTTCTCGCCAAAGGATGGCTTGGCACAGGGAAGAAACATAAGATGTTAAGTCAATTCTTGGGGGATTATATTGCGATAGCCACAGGAAGAATGATGATGAAAATTGGTGAAGGAAAAGCGTTTGTTGCGCATCATGCTGGGTTAACCCAAGAAGAAATGGAAGTACCACTCGTGATTTTTACTAAGTAAATATAAGGAAAAAACGCGTACCCCCCAGTACGCGTTTTCTCTGCTTGATGAAATATGTTATTTCTTTTCAGAAGGTTCTTTCTTCGCAAATTCAGCTGCCATCATAACGGTGGATGCTAAATCGGTAATATTGGTTGGAACCACGAGTTTTGTTGCTTGACCATTAGCAACTTGTGCTAATGCTTCTAAAGACTTAATGGTTAAGACGGTTTGATCAGCTGCAGCATCCTTAATCAATTTAATACCAAGTGCTTCAGCTTCTTTAATCTTATAGATCGCGCTCGCTTGCCCTTCAGCTTCAAGGATACGTTGTTTCTTATTGGCTTCAGCTCTTAAGAGTAAGGCTTCAGCTTCCCCTTCAGCGGTAAGAATCGCAGCTCTCTTTTCCCCTTCAGCAATCAAGATGTTCTGACGCTTTTCACGTTCAGCTCTCATTTGTTTTTCCATGGAATCACGGATATCTTTAGGAGGAATAATGTTCTTCACTTCCACACGAGTGACTTTAATACCCCAGGGGTCTGTCGCTTCATCGAGTGTTGTTCTCATCCGGGTATTGATCAGATCTCTTGAAGTTAATGTTTCGTCAAGATCGAGTTCACCGATAATGTTACGTAGTGTGGTTGCAGAGATGTTTTCAATCGCCATTAAAGGATTTTCTGTCCCATATGTATAGAGTTTAGGGTCAGTAATCGTGAAGAAGACGACGGTATCAATTTGCATCGTGACGTTATCACGTGTAATCACGGCTTGGGGTTCGAAGTCTTTGACTTGTTCCTTCAAGCTTACTGTACGTGAGACACGATCAATGAGCGGAATAATAAAGTGAACACCAACGCCAAGGGTCTTATGATAAGCACCAAGACGTTCAACAACCATACATTTTGTTTGTGTGACCAAACGGAAACTTAACGCAAGAATCATGAATGCAATAACAATGGCAATAATAATCCCTGTTATTGCGCCTGCACTAATTAATACTGGGGGGAAGAATTCAAATCCAAACATAGTTTTTACCTCTTTCTTCTATTTTTTATTTTTCAATTTTTTCAACAATCAATTTATTACCTTCGACATCGAGCACGCGAGCCATATCGCCTACTTCAAGGGTTTCCTTGGAGACAGCAGCCCAGTCAAGTGCACGAATGACAACGCGACCGATATCATCAGGAGTAATCTGTTTGATCACTTTCCCTGTCATTCCTACCATGGCATCGACATTGGTCTTGATTTCATTGGTCTTTAAATATTTCTTCACGACTGGACGAGTCAGAACAAGAAGAACCAGTGTAAAGACAACAAATGATACAGATTGGAAAATGATGTTTCCACCTGCTAAAGCAATGATAAAACTAGGGATTGCAGCGATCGCAAACCAAATGCTGATCATATCTGCGGTAAAGATTTCTAACACAAATGCGATGACAAAGAGTCCTAACCAAAACCATACCATGTATTCGAGCATATTAGATTTCCTCCTTTAAATCAACCATCAAAAGTTGATCTTTGCTCTGCCAGGAAGCTTTATACTTCTTCGTTTCCTGGTTAAAATCGACACCAATCAATTGCGTGATTTCATCAATAAACGCTTTGTTTGTGACACGACTATACGAGGATCGAACCGTAATTTTGTACTTATTCGATTCTGGAATATCATGTTTAATCGCTTCAGCTTTTGACAAAGGTTTAATGACGATCAGCCGCTGATTTCTTTCCATCCCCAACAAGACGCTGTACGCGCTCTCAAAGAAATTAGTAGCTGCTTTGTTTAAGGTGATATTGCCCGACGCAATCGTGACAATAC
>JBBIMC010000126.1:0-4664 GCA_037444605.1 Mycoplasmatota bacterium
AAGATTCGTTAACTTTCTTAAATCGAATGCTGTCTTTTTGACATCAAATTTTCCGAGAGGAATACCATCATTATCGCCTTCAATATAATGAGATGCATTGACTTGAAGTTCGTGATCCATGATGTCGCCATATCCCGCAAGATTAAAATATAAGTGATTGGTAATACTGCAAAGCGTATCTTTTGTTGTCGTTGCACGATAATCGATACGGAAATTCATATGATTATCTAGCGTGTAGATGACATCAAGGGTAAGTTCACCTGGATAATCTTCTTCACCATCTGCACTAATATAACGGAAAGTAGCTGAAGAGTGATGTTCATCTTCTTTCACATCGACGACGGAAAAATGGCGGAAACAAAATCCTGTTGCTCCACCGTGAAGTTTGGTCTTATCAGAACGATAGGGTTTCACGGGGTAACTCACACCATCAATTTCATACGAGGGAGCGATCAATCGTCCAGCGGTACGTCCAATGGTCTTTCCATAATCAAAATCCGATGTTAAGAAATCATTGAGTTCTTCGGGTCTAACGGATACTTCTTTCCCCTCTATCTTAATGGAATAAACCGCTGCACCATAGGATATCAACGTTACTGCCATGTTTTTTCTTTCAAAGGTAATTCGTTCAATGGGGCCAACTTGGGTTTGGATATTCTTTTCGTGTTTCATCTTTATTCTCCTTGTTTTTATCTACGTTATTAGTATAACATGAGTTTCTCTTAGAAACGAATGTCGATCAAGAGAAAACAAAATGAGTGAATGATTTGTCATCATATTGATAAAATCATGATATCCTAGGAATATGATCAACAAAGGGGGAATTATCATGATTTACGCGTATATTGGGATTCCATTATTGGGTCTTGCCGGTGTGGGTTGGGGCCTTTGGATGTTGCTTGCTCCAGAGAGTTATTTAAGATATATAAGTTATAAGGGATGGATGCAGGGAAAACCTTGGCGGAATGCCATTCCGCTTCGTGCGTCTTCGATCACGATTACACGATACCTCGGTGGCATCACCATTCCATTAAGTATAATTGCTGCAATCTACGCTCTCATCGTCATCTCTAAGTAAACGCGAATATCGCGTTTATTTTTTTTAGTGACTTACTGTATTTATTAAGTTTGTCTTAATTCTTTCAAGGGATGTTTGGATTTGATTTTTTGATATGTTAAAATAATATTGTAATAATTTTGAAAGTTTTATTTAGGTGGCAACCATGATTACTTTTGAAGAATTTGACCGCATATTCAAACATTTTAATGAGGGGGTCTATTTGGTCGATAAAAACCGACAGATTCTCTACTACAATGAAGCTGCTGAACATTTTTCAGGATTTGATCGGCAATATGTGACAGGTCGACATTGTTTCGACAATGTCTTTAATCACATGTCTGAAGATGGAACATTATTATGTTTTAATGGATGTCCACTCCATCGTTCGATTCAAGAAAACGTTGATACTGAAGCATATGTTTATCTAAGACATAAAGATGGGTTCCGATTGAAAGTTCACGTGAAGACGATGCCTATTTTAGAGAATGGTGAAGTCACAGGTGCACTTGAAGTATTTTCTCCCGTGATTCCTCAAGAAGATACTCAAATGATCCACTTCTATAAACAACAACTCCTCATGGATCCACTGACGAAAGTCCACAATCGAAAGATTCTTGAAACGGGTGATCCTCTACTTGATGTAGATCAAAATGACATGCAACGCATGGGAGTCATCTTCATCGATATCGACAATTTTAAAACCTATAATGATGCTTACGGCCATGAATTTGGGGATCGCATCTTGATCAACATCGCGAAAACATTGACCAATGCGGTTCAAATGAATGATTTAGTCATACGCTATGGCGGTGAAGAGTTTCTCATTTTATCTCCTGATAGTTCAAAAGATAAGTTGTTAAAACTCGCTGAAAAAGTTAGAATACTGGTTGAAAATACCAAAATTGAAAGAGATGAACTTTCTTTAAATTATCAAATATCTTTGGGTGTCACGTTAAGACATTATAAAGAACCATTGGTTGCGGCCATCAATCGTGCTGACCAAGCGATGTATAAGAGTAAATTTCTCGGTAAAAATAGAGTCACTTATCTCGAATAGTTATTTAGAACTTCTTGCAAGCGCAGGAAGTTCTTTTTTCTTGGTTCGTCTCGTGCTACAATGAGACTAAACGAAACACTATGAGGTTAGTACCATGTTACTCTCTAAATCAATCGCTGATCAAATCGTCTCACAACTCTCACAAATCATTGAACAACACATCAACATCATGGATACCCAGGGAATGATCATTTCAAGTACAGATCCCAAACGTATTGGAACATTTCATGGTGGCGCACAAAAAATCATTACCGAAAGACTGACTGAACTCATGATTGTCAATGATAGTGAATATCTCGGTGCGAAAAACGGGATTAATCTACCCATCGAATTCAATAATGAAATTATCGGCGTCATCGGAATGACCGGTAACTATGACCTTGTTTATAAATATGGTCAGATCATCAAAAAGATGACAGAAATTCTTCTTCTTGATACTTACTTAAGAGAACAATCTACCATCGAACAAAAAGCAAGAGATCGTTTCTTAGAAGAATGGATATTCGGTCGTTATGAACTCAATTACCCCGATGAGTTTCAAGCACGTGCTATTTCTCTTGGCATTGATGTCAAATCATCAAAACGAATTTTAGTCTTCGCGTTACGAACCTCAGATCACACGATTGTCTCCGACCAAATTCAAACCAATATCTCGCATCGCGTTCGTAATTACTTAAAGTCGATTCCACAAGCTTTTCTCTTTCGAACAGCAACACTTTTTATCTGTGTTTTCAATCAACTTGAGGATCATGAAATCACCCAAATCGCGAATGAGATCTATACGATGATTAAGGAAAGTTTTAAGTGTGATGTTCATGTTGGCATTGACTCCAATACACCAAAACCTATCGCTCGCTCATTTAAAAATGCCAATCTTGCCCTTCAGTTATCCATAAAGTCTGAGCACCCTATCACCATCTTTGATACGTTAAACTTTGACCTTTATATTACACGAATGAGTGAGAATGATCGGATTCAGTTTATCGAAAATCTGTTCCCAAAAGAATCGATGCATGAAATTGGGACACATATTGAAACGCTTCGAACGCTCTATCAAGCTGAAGGATCAATCAACCTTGCTTCAGAACGACTGTTCATCCATAAAAACACCCTCCAATACCGTCTCAATAAAATTGAGCAACTCACATCGCATGATCCCAGAAAGCTTTCAAAATCTTATCTGTTCATGGTCGCTATCAAGATTTACGACTCACTTAAACATTTATAATGACTTAAATTATTGTTACGGGTACCAAACATTGGTGCCTTTTTTTGTTTTTTAACCCATAGGAAAGCGCATTCATCCTTGCTATAATGAATTTAGAATTTTAGAAAACATTGGAGGAATATGTCGTGTTAACAGGTATTTGGCTTATTATTGCGTTACTTGTCGCCATCGTCATTATGATTCTCTTGATTTCGAAGTTCAAAGTTCATCCGTTTATTTCGATCCTTTTGATCTCAATTATTCTCGGACTCTTTGTACTTCCCATCAAGGATATCCCAGGGACGATCGCAGCTGGTTTTGGTGGTACCATGCAAGGTATCGGTATTGTCATTATTCTTGGAGCACTCATTGGATTCATCGTTGAAAAGACCGGTGCAGCATTGACAATTGCTGATTCAGTTGTCAGAGTTGTCGGTAAAAAACATCCTGAACTCGCGATGATGCTCATGGGTTGGATTGTTTCTATTCCCGTCTTCTGTGACTCTGGCTTTATCATCTTAGATCCCATTCGCAAATCCATGGCAAAGATCACGAAGAAGTCTTCTGTCGGTATGGCTGTGGCTTTATCCTTAGGGCTTTACGCATCTCACGTGTTTATCCCACCCACTCCAGGTCCCATTGCCGCAGCAGCGAACGTAGGTCTTGCGGATAATTTACTTCTCGTTGTAGGTATCGGTGCATTAGTGTCCATCTTTGCTTTAGTTCCTGCTTACTTCTTTGCTTTATACATCGGTAAAAAGGTTAAAGTTCAAGAAGATCAAGACGACGATGTGAATCCAAATGCTGCACAAGAAGCATTTGATGCCCTCAAGGCAAGCTATGGTAAACTTCCCAATGCATGGTTATCCTTCGCCCCAATTATTGTTCCTATCTTAGCCATGTCATTAGGTACCTTAGCGAACGTCCTTGGTTGGACCACCCCCGTCTTTGGATTCTTAGGTCATCCAATTCTAGCGTTATCTTTAGGTTTAATCTTCGGTATCGTTTTACTTCAAGTCACAGGTAAACTCAACAAGTTTTATGACATTACCAATGAAAACCTAAAGGTTGTCGGTCCTATCCTCTTCATTACCGCAGCCGGTGGTGTCTTGGGCCGTGTGATCTCTGCAGCAGGCGTCGTTGATTACGTTAAGGGCAGTGCAGATGCACTCAAAGTGATGGGTATTTTATTCCCATTTGCGATCGCAGCTATTCTTAAGATCGCTCAAGGTTCTTCTACCGTTGCCATTGTAACAACATCAGCAATGTTAGGTTTATATACAGATCCAGCATCCTTAATGACCGCATTAGGCTTTACAACTCCTCTCGCAGCAGCACTT
>JBBIMC010000127.1:0-4609 GCA_037444605.1 Mycoplasmatota bacterium
AGGGCACTTTTCCATCCACTAAAGCAAGTACTTCATCCATCGTCATGATCTGTTGGTCAGATCCTAAAAGGGGTAATGAAGCAAGATCTTCTTTCGTAATGTCATCTACGGTACGCATATCGCCACATAAACGATTTAGGTGATAATCATGAAAAGCAACGACTGTCCCATCCTTTAACACATTGACATCAAGTTCAATGCCATACCCTTTGTCAATGGCAATCATAAACGCTAATCGTGAGTTTTCAGGGACAACACCGTCTTTCGTATGGCATCCACGATGAGCAATCAAATCATTTTTTAACCAACTTAGATCTTTTGTCATAGTCTATTCAAGCCCTTATCTTCGTATTTGTTCGGGTTTAGAGCGGATTTTTCGTTCATTACGTCCTCATTATAGCATAAAATTTCAGTATCCCTGTGGGTTATTATGTTATAATACTTTTTGCAAAGGTAGGTTTTCATATGACAAAATGGTTTCGTGCACTCATCTTCATCTGTCTAACATTTCTCTTGATTGCGTGTCAAAGAGGCGAGACAGAGATCGATTATGTTCCACCCACATTTTTTGGTTTAAAAGACATACAATATACCCTATCCGATCCCAAACCTGATCTTTTGGATGGTGTTACTGCCCTTGATTCCGTCGATGGTGATGTCTCATCACGCATTGTTGTGGATGAATCCCAAGTCGACTGGAACACTCCAGGGATCTATAACCTCATTTATACTGTCACAGACACTTCGGATAACTTGATTGGCGATAGTGTATTAGTGATTATTACTGAACGTCAGGGGGAAATTGACCAAACTCCTCCCCTCATCTATAACGCTTCCAATGTTTTACATCAAATCGGCGATGCAATCCCTGATCTTTCTTCAGGGATTATTGCTTATGATGACAAGGATGGTAATTTAACTTCTGAGGTTGTAATCGATGCAAGTCAGGTCGATTGGGACGTTGCAGGAACGTATCAAGTGACCTATTCGGTGGAAGACTCTTCAGGAAATCAATTCTCGATAACAGTCACCATCACCGTACAAACCGGAACAGCAACCTTATCATCGCTAACGATTTATTATATTAATGATACCCACGGAGCCATTCAAAAGAATGGATCTCAAATGGGACTTGCCAATATCGCGAATCTCATTTTAGATGAAAAAACAAATAACCCCGATGAAACCTTATTTATCGGTGGAGGAGATTTACTCCAGGGGAATGTCTTATCCAACTATTTTTATGGCAGTTCCATGATTTCAATGTTCAATTATATGCAAATGGATGCCTTTGTTTTAGGCAATCACGAGTTTGATTGGGGATTAGGACGCATTCTTGAATACTTTAATCCTGAAACGACTGGAACAAAAGCTGATTTTCCACTATTAGCAGCTAATGTATTCCTCAAAGGGACAACAACGTATCCTGACCATATCGATCCTTATACGATTATCGAGCGTGCCAATGTCAAAATTGGCGTCATTGGCTTGATGGGGTATGGGCTTGAAGATTCCATCGCAACCTCTATGGTCCAAGACTATTATTTTGATGATCCCGTCACATGGGCTGCCCATTATGCGGATTACTTACGAACTGAAGAAGATGTTGATATCATCATCGCTGTCCTCCATGGATCCTCGGATTACACGAATCAAGCGCTTGGTCAATTATCAGGCTCTGAACGTATTGATGTCACCTTTAATGGTCATTCACATCAGGAATACATCCGCTTTGAATCAAGAGATGGTGTGGATATGCCAGTCATCCAATCAGGGGCTAACGGAACCTATGTAGGCGAAGTCAAACTAGCCTTGAATAGCACAGGACAAGTGAGTGGATATCAAGTTAAAAACTTAACTGGCTCTTCTGAGCCACGCCTTAACACACCGGATACAGGCATGCAAGAGATTATTGCTACCTATGTGACAGAAATTGAACCCCTTTTGACCGAAGTGATCATCACTTCAGGTGATTATTATTCTCAAACCGAACTTACAGCCTTCATGGCAAGACTCATCAGACTTTCTGTCGACGCCGATCTTGGCATTCATAATTACGGTGGTACACGGGCTGGCTTAGAGATGGGTGAAGACATTACGGTTGCGACACTCTACGAGATTTTTCCTTTTGATAATAAAGTGAAATACGTCGATCTTTTAGGTTCGGAAATTAAAGATTACGCAAATTCATCTGTTTATATCGATTTTGCTCCTGGGTTAAGTTTAAATACTTTAGAAGATGATGTTTACTATACAGTGGCAACCAATGAGTATGTCTTTGATAAAGTGGATAATCCTTTCATTTATGGACTCAACCCCTTTGATACAGGCATTATCATTCGAGATGTATTAGAAGATGTTTTGAGAAATCAAGCCGAATCTTACGCATCATTCTTGATCGATCATCCGATTGTTCTTTCCATTGTTGATCCTTTGTGGTTAAACAAACTCACAAAATTAGAGATTGAATCCAGTATCGAAGATTCTCATCGCATATAAAAACGGTTTCATGATTTTCATGTGATACAATAACCATAGAAAGAGGAGGTAACCCTATGATTCCATCCTTTGAAAAACGCGTACGTGCCTTTGCCATCGATACGTCTGGCGTGACATTATTTGTCATCTTATCATCATTTTTAGGCGTCTATTGGCGTCCTTTACCTTGGATCATCAGCGGTCTAGCATTTCTTGGTTTTTATATCATTCCTTATATTATTTCTGAAGGTCAAACCTTTGGAAAGCGAATTCAAAAAATCAAAGTGGTCGATATTGAAGGTGGTCCAGCTCCACTTTGGCGCGTGCTTGCTCGAGAGATATTTAAACTGGGGTTAAGCTTTATCACCTTTGGATTGTATCTTGTGATTGCTTTCTTTGCAATGTCAGAAAAAACATCACAAACCATTCACGACAAGATCTTTAAAACGAAACTCATCGATCTACAAAAACCACTTAATCATAAAAGTGAACCCATCTTGGGAAAATCAGAATCCATGAAGAAGCGAGGGATAGTATGAAAAAAATAAGTATAATCGTATTACTCATACTGTTGACTGCATCGCTTTATGCTTGTCAAGATGAACCTACTGAACCCATTCCAACTGAACCTACGATTCTTGAGACACTCGCCGAAACCTATCCTGAACAAGATGTTTACTATCATATCTTTGTTCGATCCTTCGCGGATAGTGATGGTGATGGCATCGGTGATCTCAAAGGAATTACCAATAATTTAGATTATTTAGCAGAACTTGGGATCACCGCTCTATGGTTGATGCCCATCAATCCTTCCCCATCCTATCACGGGTATTCAGTGACCGATTATTATGGCATTGAAGAGGATTATGGCACGATGGAAGACTTCAACGAACTCATCAGTGAAGCGAACAATCGCGGAATTGACATCATCATCGATCTGGTCATCAATCATACCTCTGATCAACATCCCTGGTATGTCTCTGCTCGTTCATCCACATCTGACCCCTATCGTGATTACTACATCTGGAATGGATCCACAGCGTATGAATCCTTTGTCGGTGGAATGAAAGATCTCAACTTTAAAAATCCTGAGGTCATCGATGAAGTAAAAAACATCATGGATTACTGGCTTGATTTAGGTGTTACTGGATTTAGAATTGACGCAGCGATGCATTTGATTGAAAGTGTCAATCCTACCTATGATAATTCGATTTTATTACTTAATCTTAATGCACATATCAAACGTAACTACCCACATTCATTTGTGGTCTCAGAAGTCTTTAATTATAATATCGATCAAGTTGCTGATTATTATATCGGATCCGATTCACTATTCAATTTCTATCAAGCACAAAATGTATGGGATAAATTAGGAAATGGAAATTCAAGATTCCTTTTTGTCAACAACCTTAATCGTGCTTACAATGCGTTCCGTACAGTGGATGAAACGTTTATCGATTCCCCTTTCCTAAGCAATCACGATGTCGATCGTATCGCATCTATGGGTGGATTTTCTCAATATAATGGTGATTTAAAACTTGCATTAGCGGCTCGTATTCTCTTAACATTACCTGGGAATCCTTTCATCTATTATGGCGATGAACTCGGGATGAAGGGTGTTCGTTACGAAGGATTAAATGTTTCGGGTTATGGTGTGGTGTATGATGAATACCGCAGACAACCTTTCCTTTGGGGCGATCAAGCAAACACCACCACATGGCTTCCAAGCGATGGATCCAATGATCAAACTCCCTCACTACTCACCCAAAGAGAAGATGAAAATTCCTTGTTTAATGCCTATAAAGACATTATTCAAATCCGAAGAGAATATCCCGCATTGATGTATGGAAATTCATTTATCCCCTATGGCGGTAATAATTCAAATATCCAAGGGTACATCCGTACGTTTACCTACGATGATTTCTCCCAAGCGATTCTTGTTATTCACAATTTTTCACCTGATTCATTAAGTCTTGATGTGGAGTACCTCACTTCCATTTATGGATCGGTTGATTTACCTGCCTACGGAACATTCATTGCTGAAATTGATTATAATCTGATCGAGGCTTATCAATAATATGTTCATCCTACGGTTTTTTAAGACGTCGTTTTCACCCAAAACGATGCTCGT
>JBBIMC010000128.1:0-4595 GCA_037444605.1 Mycoplasmatota bacterium
AGTCTGGCACGTCTACCAATTTCATCACGCGGGGAACACAATTTTGCTATTGTTGAGCAGCAAAATTATGATAACACGGAACATTCATTAATGCAATCATTTTCGATTACATTTCTTTGAGTGTTTGAATGCCTAATAAGCGTAATCCTTCATTGATCACGGTCTGAATCTGCGTGATGAAATAAAGGTTTGCTTGTTTCGTACTTTCATCATCAACCAAGATGCGTTCTTTGCCGTAAAAACTATTGAATGCTTGGGCAAGGGCTGTGATATAGCGTGCGATGACCGAAGGCATATTTTGATCTTTGGCACGTTCGATGATGACTGGGAATTGATCCATCAGTTTGATCACTTCATAGTAATGATCTTGAAGGAATACATCATGGTTAATCAATTCATGATGGAGCGTTTGATCCTTTAAGATGGACTCAATCCGTACCGATGAGTATTGCAAATAAGGACCTGTCATGCCTTCAAATTTGAGCATGTTGGCTAAATTGAAGTCGACATCTAAGTGACGTTCATTCTTTAGGTCATTAAAGATGATCGCACCAATCCCGACCGCTTTAGCGACCTCATCTTTATTTTTAAGATTGGGGTTTTTCTCAGTGATCGCATTTTTCGCATCATCAATCGCTTGGATGATGACTTCTTCTAAGCGTTTGAATTTACCCCCACGGGTGGACATCTTCTTTCCATCGACCAAGACGAGTCCAAAATTGATGTGTTCAATGTCGAAGTGATAGCCCATTAAATCGGTGAGTGCTTTAAGCTGTTTAAAATGGAGTTGCTGTTCATTGCCGACGACATAAAGAATTTTGTTCGTATGATAGGTCTCATGTCGGTAAATGATCGCAGCTAAATCACGTGTGATATAAAGCGTTGCCCCATCTGACTTTTTGATGAGTGCTGGAGGTAAATCATTGGGAAGTTCAACGATGGTTGCACCTTGATCGACTTTGAGCAATCCCTTTTTATCGAGCATGTCAACCACACGTTCCATTTTATCGTTATAGAAGGATTCACCATGAAACGAATCAAAGGAAACACCTAAAAGGTCATACATGTCCATAAACTCTTTCATCGATTCATCTTTGAACCACTGCCAGAGTTGATGATATTTATCATTGCCTTCTTCTAATGCCTTAAAGACGTCTCTTGCTTTATCTTCTAGCGTAGGATCTTCTTTTTCGGCATCATGAAAGCGAACATAAAGTTTTTGCAGTTCAGTGATGGGATTGGCATGGATGTCTTCATCATTTCCCCATAATTCATAAGCGACAATCATCTTGCCAAACTGCGTTCCCCAATCCCCTAAATGATTGACCGCGATAACTTCATAACCTAGTTTGGTATAGATGTTTTTGAGCGCATTTCCGATCATGGTGGAGCGGAGATGCCCAACACCAAAGGATTTGGCAATATTGGGTGAAGAATAATCCATGACAACCGTTTCTTTATGACCTAATACTTTTTGTCCGTAGTTTGCCTTTTCTTCATTGATCTGATCGAGAATCGCTTTTGCTAATTCATTTCGTTTAAGATAGATATTTAAGAATCCATTCATAAATTCAATCTTAGCGATATCTTGATACCCAACAAGGACATGTTGGAACTTTTCAAAAACAAGTAAAGGACTCGACTGCCATGCTTTAGCAAACGCAAAAAGAGGAATGGCTAAATCCGCATTTCCCTTCTTGGCTTCTTCTAAGACAAGATTTTCGATGGATAACTCAGATTCTAAATATGTTTTTAACTCTTTTTTGATTTGATCAATCATCAAAACTCACTCCTTATGGATGAAAAAAAGCACGATGTGCTTTTATCCATTGATTGCAGTCAATACTGCCTCATAGAAATCTCTGACGTTACGATTGATGTCAGTGGCATTGGTGGCATTTTCTGTGGTTGCATAATAATGTTCAACGATTTCGCCATCCATGAAGAGAAGAATTTGTGGTGTAGATCCTGGAATTTCTGGGAACATCCCTTGAAGTTCAGCAAATCCTTTTTGATCGACAGAGACATCGTAATAATAGACGCGATCCACAAGATCACTGACACCTGTGCTTTCAAAATAGGTAGCAAACGGTGTGATGTGTGATTGGCATCCACCACATGCAGCAAATCCTAAAATGACAATGGTGGGTTCTCCACTTGCGATATAATCTTCAACACCTTTAGAGAATAATCCTCCATTATAATCGACTTGATAGAATGGATGATCTTCTGGGAGTGTGGTGACGCCATAAGCTGCGTATGCATTATAAATCTTTTCTTGATTGGAAGGTGAGAAAATGGCAACAATCGCGAAGACGACAACAACAAATCCGATTAAGGCATAATATGTCATAGGCGAAATCTTGTTTCCTTGATTATATTTATCAATTCTGACCTTTTTTACTGTTTGATTAACTCTTGACATGGAATGTAAGCTCCTTTATGTATTGACTAATGCACATTATAACATAAAATCTATAGGGCTTCAATGATAATTGTCCCCTTTGTTAATTATGATAAAATATGAGAACCAAAGACCTTTTCAAAGATATAATCCACGTATTTGAGATGTTTATCAAGGGAAAAGATCATCGTGTCATCTTCTTTTGTAAAATACTCATTAAGCAATGAATCCTCATGGATTAGTTTCTGTAATGGATACCGTTGACTTAACGCTTGATGAGATAGTGTTTGTATCTTATCGTAGGCATCTTCACGGTTCATCCCTTTTTCAATCAGATGATTTAAGACGTATTGAGCAAAGACAACTCCTTGGGTTAAGGAAATGTTTTCTAACATCCTTTGAGGATAAACATGAAGAGTGGCTAAGGTATCTTTATAGCGATTGAGCATGTAATCTAGCAATGTGGTTGCATCTGCTAATATAATTCTTTCTGCAGATGAATGAGAGATATCTCGTTCATGCCATAAGGAAATATTTTCATAAGATGTTACCATATATCCTCTTAATACACGCGATAATCCTGTGATGTTCTCACTCGAGACAGGATTTCTCTTGTGTGGCATGGCCGATGATCCTTTTTGTTTATCACTAAAGTATTCAGCAACTTCGCCTACTTCAGTCCGCGATAAGTGTCTGATCTCTACTGCAATCTTTTCTAATTCACTTCCGATTAAGGCAATCACGGAAAGATAATGGGCATGACGGTCACGTTGGAGGGTTTGGGTGGCGATGTGGGTTTCTTTGATTCCTAAGGTTTTACTGACCTCATGCTGAATCATGGGGTTATTTGCCGCAAAATTGCCCACAGCACCTGATAACTTGATGATTGAGATTTGTTGACTAGCCTCGAGGAAAAGTTGTTTTAAACGCTTAAAATCTTCATAATAGAGGGCAAACTTAAGACCAAATGCAGTCACTTCTGCATGAATCCCATGGGTGCGACCCATAACGGGGGTTTTCTTGTATTTAAAGGCAAGTTCCTTTAAGACTTCCATGAAATTCTCAATGTCAGTGATGATTTCTTGATTGACTTCATGCAAGATCAACGATTGTGCGCTGTCCACGATATCGGTCGATGTTAATCCATAGTGAAACCACTTCTTCTCATCACCTAAGTTTTTCGTGCATGCTTTGGTAAACGCGATGACATCGTGTTTTGTCTCTTGTTCAAAGGCTTCGATATCACTTAACTTAAATGTTGCTTTTGCAAGTTTCTGGTAAGTTGCCTCATCAAAAAGGCCTTGTTTCATGAAGGCATGACTTGCAGCAAGTTCGACTTTTAAGAATTGTTCAAATTTAAATTGGTCACTCCATAATTTTTTAAAGCGTGGTCGTTCATAACGTTGAATCATGACTTCACTTCCTATTCAAAGAAATTGGTGACCATAATGGTTTGATCACGATCAGGTCCGACAGAAAACATGCCAATTGGTACACCGACCAGAGACTCGATTTTGTTCAAATAACTTTTCGCATTCATCGGTAAGTCATCCCATGAAGTGACTTTGGTAATGTCTTCTTTCCAACCCGAAAGGGTGATATAGACCGGTTTTGCTTGCATGAAATCTTCGATATCAGAAGGAATACGATCGATCACTTCCCCATTCAGTTCATAATGAGTGACGATCTTTAATTTATCGATGCCCGTGAGGACATCAAGGAGTGTGACAGCAAGATACGATAATCCCGAAACACGTTTTGTATGACGTAAGATGACGGTATCTAACCAGCCAATACGTCGAGGACGACCCGTGGTCGTTCCGTATTCTCTGCCTACCTCACGAATGTGATGGGCTAAATCGCCTAAGATTTCAGAGGGCATAGGCCCAGACCCCACACGGGTGGTATAGGCTTTAGTCACACCAATCGCGCCTTCCACTAACCAGGGTGCTATCCCTGTATTTAAAGGGACTGAGGAAGCCGTGGGTGAACTTGATGTAACATAGGGATATGTCCCATGATCAAGACAGAGTAGAACCCCCTGGGCACCTTCAAACAGGATGCGCTTGCCTTGCTCGATCAATTGATTTAAATAGACAGATGTATCTTTGACATAGGGAGCCATCGCATCCGCATAACCACTATATTCTTGATAGATTGACTCAAAATCAACCTGTGGATGATCGTAGTG
>JBBIMC010000129.1:0-4562 GCA_037444605.1 Mycoplasmatota bacterium
TTCCCGTGAGTGCATTGACGAAAGAACTTTTTCCGACATTGGATCGCCCAATCATGAGGACTTGTGCACGTTCACCCGGATCATCTTTTAAATCGGTAATACTTTTGACAAAGGTCGCATTCTTAAACATTGGCTGACCTCTTTCTCTCTATTTTTGAAAAAAGGTGGCCCGAGGACCACCCTTAATTATAAACTATTTAAGTGCGATTTGGAAGACATCATTCACATTTTCGACGGGAATGATCGTCATCGCATCTCTGACTTCCTCTGGAATGTCATCGACATCTTTTTGGTTGTCTTTGGGAATAATGATGGTCTTTAGACCACTTCTGTGCGCAGCAATCGACTTTTCTTTGAGTCCACCAATCGGTAAGACGTAACCACGAAGTGTAATTTCACCGGTCATTCCGACGTCCTTTTTCACTTCTCTTTGGGTTGCAGCGGATAGGATGGCTGTGGCAATCGTGATTCCCGCTGAAGGTCCATCTTTAGGAATTGCCCCTTCAGGTACGTGGACGTGGAAATCATTTTGATTGAAAAGATCTTCATCGATGTCATACTTTTTCGCATTCGCTTTCACAAATGAGAGAGCAGTCATCGCGGATTCCTTCATGACATCCCCAAGTTTCCCGGTGAGTACGAGCTTTCCGCCACCTTTATAATAAGTCACTTCCACGGGAAGCGTATCACCACCAAAGGCGGTATAGGCTAATCCAGTCGCAACTCCCACCTGATCCTTTTGATCGGATTGGTTATGAGAGAACTTAGGCTTTCCGATATAGGTTTCGATGTTATCCACCGTAATATCGACTCTAGACACCTTGTTGATCAGGATTTCTTTAATCGATTTACGAATGAGGGCACCGATGTAGCGGTTCACTTCACGAACCCCTGCTTCTCTGGTGTAATGGCGAATGATATGATAAATCGCTTCATCGTTGATTGAAAATTCTTTTTCGCTGATGCCGTGGGCTTTAAGTTGCTTTCTCACTAAGTGACCTTGAGCAATCTTATGCTTTTCTTGTTCGGTATAAGAAGAGAGTTCGACGATTTCCATGCGGTCACGAAGCGGTGCAGGCACGTTTTCTAAGTAGTTTGCGGTCGTAATGAAAAGAACTTGGGATAAATCATAAGGTTCTTCAAGATAGTGATCAGAGAATTTCGCATTCTGTTCAGGATCCAAGACTTCAAGCATCGCGGATGCGGGGTCGCCCTTATAATCACTGCTCATCTTATCGATTTCATCGAGTAAGAAGACAGGGTTTACGGTACCGGCATCACGCATACCTTTAATGATCCGTCCAGGAAGTGCACCGATATAGGTTCTTCTGTGACCTCTGATCTCGGATTCATCTCTGACGCCACCTAAACTTTGTTTGACGAACTTACGTCCTAACGCTTCAGCAATCGAAATAGCTAACGATGTTTTACCAACCCCGGGAGGCCCTGCAAAACAAAGGATGGTCTGTGGATTACGCTTGGTCATAATCTTCACGGCGAGATATTCAATAATACGTTCTTTGACCTTATCTAAGCCATAATGTTGTTCATCAAGCTTTTGCTTAACTTTCTTTAAGTCATAAGAATCTTTCGATGCTTTCTTCCAAGGAAGATCGACTAAAAGATCAAGATAATTTTTAATGATTTGTGATTCTGCCATCGAGGGGGGAGTACTTTGATACTTCGAGAGTTCCTGAAGTGCCTTTTCTTCGATGTTTTTTGGCATCTTCGCCGCTAAAATCTTCTTGCGGTATTCATCGATTTCATCTTCCTTCTTCGCTTTATCCCCGAGCTCATTTTGAATGGCTCTCATCTTTTCACGAAGATAGTATTCCTTTTGGTTCTCATCGATGGACTTCTTGATATCTTCATTGATTTTCGCTTCTAAGTCCACGATCATCTTCTGTTTGGAGATATCTTCAATGAGCATCCGTAAACGGTTATTTAAATTGTTTTCTTCTAAATACTTATATTTCTGTTGGTCTGGTGTCTTCAAGTTAAAGATAATCATATCCGAAATCTTTTCAGTCGATAAGCCCTGTTGAACTTTTTCCATCACTTGGTTGTTTGGAACTAAGATCGTTTGGGCATTATTTGCGATTTCTTGCATAATCATCTTTATTAAGGTGACTTCTTCATCGACATTTCCTGAGACCGTTTCATGTTCTTGGTATTCGACCACGAAATAGGGATCAGTTAAGAAATATTCTTTGATTTTAATCCGCGATAAAACAGAAAGCTTCACTTTGTAAGCATCATTAGGAAGTTTTATCTTCATTTGTATCTTGACTAAAGCCCCATACGCTTCGATATCATCGATCGTGGGTTCTTCAATCAAAGGATTTTTTTGGATTAAGACAACAGCATAGGATCCGAAGTTCTTCTCTGCTTCTTCCACAGCCTTTAAGGAGACCTTACGGCCCACTTCAATGCGGAAGTCATTGTTTGGAATCGGTACGGTTCCACGGACAACGATGGCAGGTAAGCTTTTTGACATTTCCATGAGGTTCACATCCTTCTTTTGGTTTCACTTCGATTATAGCATAATTCTTTTGATTTGCAATCGATAAGCACGAGTGCCAATTCATTATGGGAAATAAAGGGACAGACGCGTCCCTTCACTTATTTTCTGATCGCTGAATCTAAGACAAACTGGTATGCTTTGTTTAAGGCAACATCTTGTTCAAGGGAGGTTTCTGGGATGTATTTCTTGATGTCTTCAACGGGCATATTGTAACGCTTGGCGAGTTCTTCGTACTTATCCTTGAGTTCATCTTCGGTTGCTTTAAAGCCTTCAGCTTTCGCAATCGCTTCGATGACTAAGGTTGTTCTGACACGCTTTTCGGATTCATCTTTGAGTTGGACTTCAAATTGGTCTTTATTAATGCCAGAAAGCGATAAGAACATGTCGAGTTCAAGTCCATATTGTTTCGCTTGGTTAACGACGTTTTCACGCGCTGCGTTAAGTTCTTCTTCAATCATTTCTTCAGGAATTTCTAAGGAAGCACCTTCAACGACCTTTTTAACGATGGCTTCGGTCATTTGACTTTCAGCATCATTCTTCTTCGTTTCTTCTAAAGTTTTACGTGTCGATGCGCGAAGTTCTTCAACGGTCGCTACACCTTCTTTATTTAAGGATTTCACGAATTCATCATTGAGTTCACTTTGACTCTTAGCTTTGACTTCATGAAGTTTGACTTTAAAGACAACCGCTTTGCCCTTTAAGTTTTCTGCTTGATAGTTTTCAGGGAAAGTGACGTTTAAGTCTTTTTCATCGCCTGGATTCATGCCGACCATTTGGGCTTCAAAGCCAGGAATAAACTGATTAGAACCGATTTCTAAGGAATAATTTTCGGCTTTTCCACCTTCAAAAGGAACACCTTCTAGGAAACCTTCAAAATCAAAGATCGCGGTATCGCCATTTTCAAGCGCACCTTCTTTGGGTGAAAGTTGACTATTGGTGGAAAGTAAGTTCTTGATTTCTTTTTCGACTTCATCTTCAGACACTTCTGAAGCAACGAAAGGAACTTCGATGCCTTTATATGCACCTAAGGTGACTTCTGGCTTCACTGGGGCGATAATCGCAACCTGGAAGGTTTCACCACGCTTGATATTGGCAAAATCAACATCCACTTTTGGTTGACCCACGATTTCATAATCGGGATGCGCTTGAGCTTCATGCATCTTGTGGTGTAAGACATGGTTTAACGCATCTTCATAAAGCGATTCAACGCCAAATTTGTTTTCATAAATGTTTCTTGGAACATGTCCTTTACGGAAGCCTTTGATTTCGATATCCTTTTGAATGTGCTCAAATGCGTGATCAAGGCCGTGTTCAAATTCGTGTGAGGTGACATCAAAGGTGTACTTCACACGGTTGGTTGCTACTTTTTCTACTAACATACATCATTCTCCTAATTTCTACTTTTGGTTTAGACCTTTTCTATTATAACATAGTTTTATCTAAGATAAAGGGAAATGACAAAACATTGCCATTTTTGTGAAATTGCGTTACAATGGTATCAAGTGAAAAGAGGTTAGAGTTATGATTATCATCAAAGAAGTCAAGACATACCTTGACGGCATACGTTTTACTGAATTTCCGAATAAGCTTTATAAAAAGAATCCTTACTTCGTTCCTGCGTTATCCTTAGATGAAAGAAATGTCTTCAATCCTAAAGTCAATCCCATTTTTGAATACTGTGAAGCGATTAGATACTTAGCCTATAAAGATGGTAAAGTGGTCGGTCGTGTGGCAGGAATTATCAATCATCGTTGGAATGAAGCGTATCAAATTAAAAAAGGACGTTTCACTCGTTTGTATATGATCGATGATTTTGAAGTCACTAAAGCACTCATTGACAAAGTGACCGAATGGGCACTTGCTAAAGGCATGGATACCTTAATTGGACCTATTGGCTTTACCGATTTGGACCGTCAAGGGATGCTCGTTCATGGGTTTGATCAACTCAATATGTTCATCACCATCTATAATGCACCTTACTATATGGAACATATTGAAAAATTAGGTTTTGTCAAAGATGTCGACTGGACAGAAAAGC